>QKEK01000104.1 GCA_003251775.1 Clostridia bacterium
TCTCTCAAGCTACCCATAGCAGCAAATACTTTATCTCTATATGCAGATGCCATTTCAGTTACATCCTCTAAAGCAGAAGCAGCTTGAACAGCCTTTTCCAATGCTTCAACCTTTGCCTTTGCTGACGCTACCAAGGATGATGCTGCTACCAAAAGCTCTGATTGTGCTGATGTTACAGCATCAACACCAGTTGCCTTAACTGCATTAATTGAGTTTGCCAAAGTTGTAATAAAGGATATTACAGCAGGAATATAATCCCTCTTTGTCATTTCAATAGCTGTTAGTGCTTCTATATTAATAGTCTTAATATAGTTTTCTAATAATATTTCATAACGTGAATGTGTTTCCACTTCTGATAAAACCTTATGCTTAGCAAGCATCTTTATATTCTTTTCCGCTAATAAAGCCTTCTTTGCATCTACTAAATTCTTAGTATTTGGAAGACCTCTTTTTTCTGCTTCAGCTACCCAGTCATCAGAATAGTTATTGCCATTAAATATAATCCTTTGATGCTCAGTCATGTATTCTTTTGTTATTGCTGCAACCTCTGCATCAACATCTGTAGCCTTTTCTAGCCTATCAGCTATTTCTGAAAGGATTTCTGCTACTGCTGTATTAAGAATGAAGTTTGGTCCAGCAATAGATGCTGATGAGCCAACCATTCTAAACTCAAATTTATTACCAGTAAAGGCAAAAGGAGATGTTCTGTTTCTGTCAGAGTTGTCCTTAGCAAATACAGGTAGTGTTGTTGCACCCAATTCCATTGATGATATAAACTTACTGCTTGTAGCCGTACCAGTTTTTATAATTTGTTGTACTATATCATCTAACTGATCACCTAGGAACATTGAAATAATAGCTGGTGGTGCTTCGTTTGCTCCAAGTCTGTGGTCATTTCCAGGTGTAGCAGCTGAGCTTCTTAATGCATCAGCATATATATCAACAGCTTTTATTACAGCACTTAAGAATAATAAGAACTGCTTGTTTTCGTGAGGCTCTTTTCCTGGTTCTAAAAGGTTTTGACCATCATCTGTACCTATAGACCAATTGTTGTGCTTTCCTGAGCCGTTAACTCCAGCAAATGGCTTTTCATGAAGTAAGCATGCTAAATCATGTCTAATTGCTACCTTTTTCAAGGTTTCCATCAATAATTGATTTTGGTCTGTAGATAGATTTGTAGTTCCATATATAGGTGCTATTTCATATTGTGCTGGTGCAACCTCATTATGTCTTGTCTTAGCAGGGATTCCAAGCTTCCATAATTCCTCGTCCAAGTCCTTCATGAATGCAATAATTCTTCCCTTAATAGAACCAAAGTAGTGATCTTCCATTTCCTGTCCCTTTGGAGGCATAGCACCAAATAGGGTTCTTCCAGTAAATCTTAAGTCCTTTCTTGATTCATAGTATTCCTTATCTATTAAGAAATACTCTTGTTCAGGACCAACGTTTGAAACTATTTTTGTAGCAGTAGTATTTCCAAGAGCTCTTAGTACTCTTATACCCTGTGCTGAAATTGCGTCCATTGAACGAAGTAATGGTGTCTTCTTATCGAGTGCTTCCCCTGTGTATGAACAGAAAGCTGTTGGTATGCATAGTGTATCATCTTTTATAAATGCAGGAGACGTACAATCCCATGCAGTATATCCTCTTGCTTCAAATGTAGCTCTTATACCACCACTTGGGAATGATGATGCGTCAGGCTCACCCTTAATTAGCTCCTTACCTGAAAACTCTAGAATAACCTTTCCGTCATTTGTTGGCGAAATAAAGGAGTCATGTTTTTCAGCAGTTACACCCGTCATTGGTTGGAACCAGTGAGTATAGTGAGTTGCTCCCATTTCAATTGCCCAATCCTTCATAGAAGCAGCTACAACCTCTGCTACATCAGGATCTAGTGGCTTGTTCTTTTCTGTAGTTGCCCTTAAAGCCTTATAAGTAGCCTTTGGAAGTCTTTCCTTCATTACTGAATCATTAAATACCTTTGAGCCAAATAATTTACTTAATTCTACCATTGAATTATTCTCCCTTCAATAATATTATTTATTCCATTAATATTTTATCTAAATACAAACAAAAAATAATCATTTTTTTATAAATATAAATATAATCTAATACAAACCAATTCTTACAATAAAATAAAAATAGCGCTAAAGCAGAATACAAAACAACTGTATCCTTCATTAAAGCGCCGTTGCTTTACCATATTTATATTTCTGTCAGTATTAACCTTATTAAAAACCAACATTGAAATTATACCATAACAAACTTATGAATTCAATACTTATTATGCAATTTTATAACAAACTTCTTGCAATTTATTTATAACATAGATGTTATGATAATAGCTTTTGCTATTTCCTTCATTGGGACACCAGTGTCCATACTCTGCTTCTGCATTTTTCTAAAAGCCTCCTGCTCAGTGATGCCGTGCAGTTGCATAAGAATACCCTTTGCTTTTTCAATCTCTTTTCTTGACTCAATAGTATCCTTTAATTTATCTATTTTCTTTTCAAGCTCAAATATACTCTTTGAACTTTTATGCAATAATTCGATAGTATTAGTCAATAAGGCTTTATTTAAGGGTTTTGTCAGATAAGCAAAATTCATTAAATCTACTTCATCTTGTACAATAGTCTTTTGAGCCTCAGACATCAACAGAATACCTCCACATATTCTATCCTCGTCCAATACCCTTGCAACATTATACCCACTATTAGGTCTTATATCATAATCTAATATTACAAAATCTGGTTGAAGGTTGCGAACCTTTCTAAGAATTTCATTGCTATCCTCACCTCTATCAGCAATATGATAGCCTGCATCCTCAAGAAACAATATTAATTTTTCTGCAAAAGCCTGATTGGCAATTCCAATTAAAACGCTCAGTGCTGACATATTATCACCTAAACTCCCATAAAGCTTTTTGCGTCATTTTATTTTTATATGTTTTTATATTAGTTATAAATACATCTTGCTAATTATTAAAAAATAATAAAAAACAATAAGTAATATAAAACAACATACAAATATATGACGCCGCAATATACTCCATTATGTTAATACATTAATAAGTACTCTCCTGTCTCCCAGGCATGTACGATTTTATTATACTGCTGCCACTCAAACTCTTTTGCTTCTATATATTTGTTAAAGGTATGCTCGCCTAGAGCATTTTTAGCAAATTCACTTTGTTTTAGTAGCTCAATGGCATCCTTAAGTGACTCAGGCAATTTTTGTATATTCATTTCAAGAATTTCAGTATCTGATAATTCATAAATGTTTTTTGTAATAGGATCAGGAGGAGATATCTTATTTTTAATTCCCGATACTCCTGCCCTTAGAATAAGTGCAAGTGCAAGATATGGATTGCATGTTGGGTCAGGTGACCTAAGCTCTATTCTTGAAGCCCTACTATTATCAGATGGTATTCTCATTAATGGACTCCTGTTATTAGGAGACCATGCTACATAAACAGGTGCCTCGTATCCTGGCACAAGTCTTTTATATGAATTTACGAGAGGATTTGTAATAGCTGTTATCTCCCTCATCTTATCAAATAACCCGCCCATAAACCAGTATGCCTCAGAACTAAGCTTCTTTTCATCACTTTCATTAAAGAAAATATTCTGACCATCCTTACATAGAGAAAGGTGGAGATGCATACCAGAACCATTTACCTCTGATAAGGGCTTTGGCATAAAGGTGGCATGTAACCCATGTCTCTGTGCTATTGTTTTTACTACAAGCTTGAATGTAATTATATTATCGGCTGTCGACAAGGCATCGTCATACCTGAAATCTATTTCATGCTGACCTGGTGCTACTTCATGATGTGACGCCTCAATTTCAAAGCCCATTTTTTCGAGTGCCAGACATATATCCCTTCTGCAATTTTCTCCCATATCAATAGGACCTAAATCAAAATATCCAGCCTTATCATGCGTTTTTGTTGTGGGATTTCCATTCTCATCTGTCATGAATAGAAAAAACTCACATTCAGGACCCACATTAAAGGTATATCCCATATCTGCTACTTCCTTTATGGCTTTCTTTAATATATTTCTAGGACAACCTTCAAATGGTGTTCCATCAGCATTATATACATCACATATCATTCTGGCAACCCTGCCGGTCTGAGGTCTCCATGGAAATATTACAAAGGTTTCTGGGTCTGGTTTAAGATACATGTCAGATTCTTCAATTCTAACAAAGCCTTCAATCGCTCCCCCATCAAACATAATCTGTCCATCAAGGCATTTTTCCAGCTGTTCTACAGTAATGGCTACATTTTTAACTCTACCAAAAATATCTACAAATTGAAGCCTTATAAACTTAACATCATCTTCCTTAACCATTCTTCTGACATCATCATATGTGTATTTCATCATAGTAGCACCTCGCTTAACAATTTTCTTATTTCCATCAGAGTATTTATTTTTCCTATGTCACCAAAAAATTATGAAATATTAATTTTATTTAGCTTGAAATTCTTGTTTACTTTCACAATATAAAAATAAAGGCTATTCATTATTTCTTATAGAATATCTGTAAGAAAGTAAAGAACGCCTTTGTTCCAATTAGCATTAACTTAAACTTATTATACCATAAGATAAAATTATCATGCAAGTATAATTTAAAAATCCTTCAGATTTTACTTATTAAGCATGCTCAATATCTCCCTAGCATAATAACTCCCCTGTTCCAGTATCAGCATATACCAGCCAATAACCTTTATCTTCTTTAGTTGCTGCCCACCTACATATATTATCAAATGGCATCCCGCTTCCATTGCCATTTTCTGTGTCAGCAGTACCAAACACTATATATCGGCTATTATGATTTCTATCGCTATAAATCCCAACTAGCATATGCTTATTCTTAAAGTGTGAGATCATTACCTTAGGATTCATTGTAATAGGAAGCCCTATTTTGCACTTATATAGAATATTGTTCAGATTAGATAAATTAGTTACTTTCCACCAAGTGTAGTCATTTCGACTGACCTCAAAAGGCTCAATTCTATCAAAATAAGTATTAAGCTCATTAGTAAAGGTTTCTATAACACTATCCTTATCGTCTTTTTTTGCTTCATTCTCTTTTTTATTTATTTTTACATTATCTTCATTTTCTCTATTAATTGTTTTTGGGGTTGTTTTTCCCTCGCTTATATTAGGTTGACTTTGAGGTTTTGCTTGAGTTTTTGCTTGAGCATTTACTTGAGCATTTGTTTGAGTTTTTACTTGAGCATTTGTTTGAGTTTTTGCTTGAGTTTTTGCTTGCGTTTGATTTGTAGCTTGATTTGTAATTATCTCGCTTTTATTCCTTTCTCTAAACATCTTTCCAATATCATCTTTCCATTGAAAACTGTTTGATGTGCCTCCCGCCAAGCAAAACTCCATAGTCCTCTTACCTTCTTGTATGGTTTCGGCTGTTATTAGAGCGACATTATACCTTCCACAATCAGATGTGTTAATCTCATATTCAAAATACTGTTTTCCTGTACCAGATAAAAACTGGCCTACACCCTTTATTTCAAAAACTGTGTCATTATATTCAAGCAAATAAAGTGTGTATTTTAGAACACTGGGATTTAGATTTTGTATTGTAAGGTATACCTTGGATTTTTTTTCTCTGCATTCAATCTTTACAATACCACTGGCTGCTCCTTTCCATCTAAATCTATCGGAGCATTCCTTAAGGATGTAAAAGAACTTACTACTATACATACTAACTCCTCCCTGCATATATATGAATAATCAGCATATTATTTTTTTAAATATATATAAATACTTATTGATATATCAAAAATAACAGCTTAATTATTGCAGTATAGTAATATGTATATTCATAAAAGAAAAAAATATGATTTTATAATATTAATGTGAATGGGTTAATCCCTAAGCCTAAAACTTTATAGCATAACTTTATAAGCCTAGTAAAAACAACCTAATTGTTTATATAATAGAAAATAACCATAAATCCAGTCGTAATTATAGTCAAAATCAAGTCAACCTGTGTTAGTTTTAGCTGCTTCATTTTTGTTCTTCCAGCACTACCTCGATAGCATCTTGCCTCCATTGCAGTCGCTAATTGGTCAGCTCGTCTAAAAGCACTTATAAAAAGCGGAACAAGAACCGGTATAAAGCTCTTTGCTCTCTGTACCATATTTCCTGTCTCAAAGTCAGCTCCCCTTGCAGACTGTGCCTTCATTATTTTATCAGTTTCCTCTAAAAGAGTCGGTATGAATCGCAAGGCAATTGACATCATCATTGCAATTTCGTGTACAGGTATTTTAAAACGCTTCAATGGGCTCATTAAGTTTTCAATCCCATCTGTAAGAGATATTGGTGTCGTTGTTAAGGTCAATACAGATCCAATAATAATAACCATTGATAACGTTGATGCCATCTTTGCCGCAGTTATTATACCTTCCTTGGTAATTCTTATAAAATAAAACTTGTATATTTCTGTACCAGGTACAGTAAAAATGTTAATTAAGGCTGCAAGTATTATAAATACCATAATAGGTCGTAACCCTTTTAATATATGTTTTACTGGTAGACCAGTACCGATAACAATTATCATTAAGAATGCTGCAAAGCTAACAAATCCGAAGAAAGCCTTTGCAAAAAAAACTGATATCATTAGTATAAACAGGATTACTATCTTAACCCTTGGATCAGCTCTATGTATTAAAGAATTTCCTGATATATATTGTCCTAAAGTAATATCCTTTATCATATTTTGACCCATCCTTTCTTGCTGCTTAGTAAATGATATATATGTGCAGTTGCATGCTCTACAGTAAATATACTCCTGTCTACCCCCTCTATATGTTCACTTAACAGTTGCATAAATTGAGTTATTTGGGGTACGTCAAGCCCCATACCTTTCAATGCCTCTGCATGTACAAATACTTCGTTTGGAGCTCCTACCATCTCAATCCTGCCTTCGTTCATAACAACAATTTTATCTGCTATGCCTGCCATATCCTCCATGCTATGTGAAACAATGATAACTGTCCTCTTTTCTTCATTATGAATTTTTTTAATAAAAGAGTATACCTCTTTGGCGGCAGCAGGGTCCAAGCCAGCAGTCGGCTCGTCAAACACGATAATCTCTGGCCGCATTGCAATAACGCCTGCTATTGCTACTCTTCTTTTTTGCCCTCCTGACAATTCAAAAGGCGATTTTGACAATAGACTCTCATCAATACTAAGTATTTCTGCCGCTGAATAAACCCTAGTCTTTATTTGTTCATCACTTAATCCCTGCTTATACAAACCAAAAGCTATATCCCTAAATACAGTTTCCTCAAATAGCTGGTGCTCTGGATACTGAAATATTAAACCGACAAGCTTTCTTAGCTCCTTGAGATTCTTTTGTGCTGTATTAATACCTTTTACAAAGACTGTCCCTTCCATAGGCTTTAAAAGTCCGTTGAGGTGTTGTATTAGGGTAGACTTTCCTGAGCCAGTATGCCCAATAATACCAACTATTGAACCTGTATCTATTTTTAAGCTTATTTTATCAAGAGCCTTTCTTTCATAAGGAGTACCCTTCATATAAATATATGATAAATTGTTAATATCAATCAATTTTATTCACCAGCTTTACTATCTCATTAACAGCATCTTCAATATTAACGATGCTTTCATTTATGTTTAATCCCATATTCTTTAGACTATACAATAACTCCGTAACCTGAGGAACATCAAGACCCATACCTTTAATCTCCTTTACTTTAGAAAATATCTGTTTTGGCGTTCCATCATACTTTATCTGACCACTTTCCATGATTATTACTCTGTTTGCCTTAACTGCTTCTTCCATATGATGAGTAATATGTATAATCGTTATGCCTTCATTTTGGTTGAGCTCCTTTAGTATATTTATGATTTCTTTTCTTCCAACTGGGTCAAGCATTGCAGTTGCTTCATCTAGAACAATACATTCAGGCTTCATAGCTAAAATTCCCGCAATAGCAACTCTCTGTTTTTGCCCTCCTGAAAGTAAATGTGGAGAATGGTTGGAGTACTCACTCATTCCTACCATTTCTATCGCCTGATTAACTCTATTAATAATTTCTTTTGGCTCTATCCCTAAGTTTTCTGGCCCAAAAGCGACATCCTCTTCTACTGAGGTTGCCACTATCTGATTGTCAGGATTCTGAAAGACCATGCCAATCCTACTTCTAATTTCCCAAATATAATCACTATCCCTTGTATCTATGTTATTAACTATGATTGTTCCAGAGTCAGGTATAAGTAAAGCATTTAGAAGCCTTGCGAAGGTGGATTTACCTGAGCCATTACGCCCAAGAATTGAAACAAACTCTCCCCTTTGAATCTCTATGCTTACTCCATTTACTGCTACTACTGCACCTTCACTTTCGATATGAGTGTTATATGTATAGAAAGCTTTTTCTGACTTTATAAGCATTTTTACAACACCCCCCTAAATAAATTCGTTATCTATTCTAGTAAAATTAAAGGAAATTAGTTAAAACAAAATGGGGAACGTAAAACCGTTCCCCATTTTTAGTAGCTATAATTTAAAGCTCAAGGCTATTAATCCTAGCCTTGATACACCTATAATACAATATAATATTATACGAGCTCTAATATAACCATTTCTGCTGCGTCTCCTCTTCTTGGACCGATTTTATACATTCTTGTATATCCACCCTGTCTGTCCTTATACTTAGGAGCGATTTCATCAAGCACCTTGTTAACTAGCTTCAGATTGTTGCCGTTTTCATCTTTTTTCTGATATAACCAGCTTATTATCCTTCTTCTAGCATGTAATCTTGATGGATTATCAACCTGAACTAAATCAGTAGTTTCTTCTCTGTCAACTACCTCGTATTTGTTTCCATTCTTTGAAGTAACTGACTTTGTCATCTTCTTTCCTGTACTATCTAACTTAGCAGTTGACTTCTTAATTTCCTTTGATGTAAAATTATCAGTCTCTGCAATTGCTATTGTAATTAGCTTTTCCGCTATACTTCTGACTTCCTTGGCTCTAGTTTCTGTTGTTTCAATCTTGCCATGCTCTATTAGTGCTGTAACAAGACCCTTCAACATTGCCTTTCTTTGAGCAGTCGTACGTCCTAGTTTTCTTTGTACGGGCATTTTGCCAACCTCCCATCTGACTATTGTTCTTCACCTTTTGCTAATGAAAAACCTAATCCTTCTAACTTTTGAATAACTTCTTCTAGAGATTTTCTTCCTAAATTTCTGACCTTCATCATATCATCTTCTGATTTGTTTATAAGATCCTCTACAGTATTTATACTAGCTCTCTTTAAACAATTATATGACCTTACTGATAAATCCAGTTCTTCAATGGTCATTTCCAGAACCTTCTCTTTTTTTGTTTCTTCTTTTTCAACCATAATTTCAGTAGTTCTTGCTTGCTCTGTAAGGTCAACAAATAAATTCAAGTGCTCACTTAGAATTTTTGCTCCAAGACTTACTGTTTCATCAGGTTCTATACTTCCGTCAGTCCATACCTCAAATGTTAACTTGTCAAAATCAGTTACCTGTCCTACACGGGTATCCTCAACAGTATAGTTTACCTTCTTAACTGGTGTGAATATAGAATCAATTGGTATTACACCTATAGGCTGTCCTGGCTTTTTGTTCTTCTCTGCGGGAACATACCCTCTTCCCTTGCTTACCACGATTTCCATATATAACCTATTTGTTCCGTTCAATGTTGCAATATGCAAATCAGGATTGAGAATTTCTACATCTGCGTCAGTCTTAATATCCCCTGCAGTAATATCGCCTTCGACATCTCTATCTATATAGATAATCTTAGGCTCATCACTATGAATTTTCATTGAAAGTAGCTTTAGGTTAAGTATAATCTCTGTAACATCCTCTACTACTCCAGGTATTGTTGAAAATTCATGCAGTACGCCGTCTATTTTTATGCTTGTCACAGCAGCACCAGGAAGTGAAGACAAAAGTATTCGCCTTAACGAGTTACCAAGTGTTATACCATATCCTCTTTCTAACGGCTCAATCACAAATTTTCCGTATGTCTTATCCTCAACTGTTTCCACGCATTCAATTCTCGGCTTTTCTATCTCAATCATCCAAAACCCTCCTTATTAAGAACTTTCTTCTTTCGCTTTTGAGGGCAACTGATTCTTAAACTATAAAAATTGGTTTTAATAACCATATAAGTTCTAACTGGTCTCAGTTGCTTCCCATTTAAGGGATCTCCATGCACCTTTACATTTAACGAATTACTTAGAATACAACTCTACGATTAGATGCTCTTGAACTGGTAAATCAACATCTTCTCTCTCAGGCAGTGCAACTACCTTGCCACTTAAAGTCTCTTCGTTAAACTCAAGCCACTTTGGAACAACTTTTCCACCGGTTACTTCTAATATTTCTTTAAATCTAGGTGATTTTCTGCTGTTTTCAGCTACTACTATCTCATCACCCTGTTTAATTAAATATGAGGGAATATCTACTCTGTTACCATTCACTAGAAAATGTCCGTGTGTAACTAATTGTCTTGCTTCAGTTCTAGATGTTCCTAAGCCCATTCTATAAACTACATTGTCAAGTCTAGTTTCAAGTATCTGTAATAGATTTTCACCTGTTATACCGCTTTTTCTAACAGCCATTTCATAGTATTTTCTGAACTGTGTTTCTAAAACGCCATAAAATCTTCTTGCTTTTTGCTTTTCTCTGAGCTGTAATCCATACTCAGATATCTTCTTTTTTTGTTGACCATGCTGTCCAGGAGCATATGGTCTTCTTGTTATTGCACATTTATTAGAATAGCATCTTTCTCCCTTTAGAAAAAGCTTGTCACCTTCTCTACGGCAAAGTCTGCAAGACGCATCTGTATATCTAGCCATCTCTTAAATACACCTCCATTATTATACTCTTCTACGCTTGGGTGGCCTACAACCATTGTGTGGAATTGGAGTAACATCTTTTATAAGACTTACCTCTAAGCCAGCAGCTTGAAGTGCTCTAATAGCAGCCTCTCTACCTGACCCAGGTCCCTTTACATATACCTCAACAGCCTTTAAACCGTGCTCCATTGCAGCCTTAGCAGCTGTCTCAGCAGCCATTTGAGCCGCATATGGAGTACTTTTTCTTGAACCCCTGAAGCCTAACCCACCTGCACTTGCCCATGATAGACCATTTCCAATTGTATCAGTAATAGTAACTATGGTATTATTAAATGATGAGCGAATATGCGCCTGTCCGCGTTCAATATTCTTCTTCTCTCTTTTTTTTCTAGTTCTCTTAACTTTAGCAGCCATTAAGAATTCTCCCTCCTATCTGCTTACTTCTTCTTACCTGCAACAGTTCTTGCTGGGCCTTTTCGTGTTCTTGCATTGGTCTTTGTTCTTTGACCTCTCACAGGAAGTCCCATTCTATGACGTCTTCCTCTGTAACATCCAATTTCAATTAACCTCTTGATGTTCAATGCAATCTCTCTACGAAGATCTCCCTCAACTCTGTGTGACTTATCTATTGTTTCTCTTAATTTACCAATTTCATCATCTGTCAAATCCCTAATTCTTGTATCAGGATTAATTCCAGTTGCATTTAATATTTCTATAGACTTTGCTTTTCCTATTCCGAAAATATAAGTCAAACCTATTTCAACTCTTTTTTCTCTAGGTAAATCTACACCAGCTATACGAGCCAATTCGCTACACCTCCAAAAATTGTAACTTTAAATCCTTGTTTTACACTTAGTCATTTGGGTTGTATTGTTTATATTAAAATATCCACAACAAAACAGGTAATACCCATTCAGCCGCTGCCGTAAATATTATAATTTTCAGGCATCATAGGGCAATTTATAGGAATAATGTCTTACTATATACGCATAAAGACCGTTTTGCGTTGCTAAACAACGCAAAACGCTTAATTCAAATTGCCTGTAAAAACCTATTATCCCTGTCTTTGCTTATGCTTAGGGTTTTCACATATAATCATAACTCTACCTTTTCTTTTGATTACCTTACACTTCTCACAAATTTTCTTGACTGATGGTCTTACCTTCATTGCTATATCCCTCTCTTTCCATTATGTATATCAGAATATGATATATCTAATAACTTATAATCAATTGATACTTAAATAACTAATTTATTTTGCTCTCCAAGTAATTCTGCCCTTAGTTAAGTCATATGGAGACATTTCTAACGTTACCTTATCTCCTGGTAAAATTCTTATATAATTCATTCTTAGCTTACCAGAAATATGTGCCAAAACCTTATGTCCATTCTCCAGCTCCACCTGAAACATTGCATTTGGTAATGCTTCAACTACCGTTCCCTCTAATTCTATTATATCCTCTTTAGCCAAGCCTCAAACCTCCTACTATGCCTCTATATACCATTATTTTCTTTAGTTGCTATGTATCTAGACAATAATTTTCTTACTTCGGCATTATTTATTCTTTGCTTAGTTATAAGCTTTATTTTTATATCTTCAAGCACATCGGGTTCTACCTTCAAATGCTTTATTTTCTTCTTTTTGGGTCGCTCTATTGTCCTAACGTCACCATCTATTATGCTTACATATCCATTTTCATGCATTTGTAAAACAATATATACCCTGTTCTTATCACGTCCTGCCAAAGACCAAACTATCTGGCCCAAGGAAATCTCCAAATATCTCACCTCTGTTAACTTAAGTTAACCATCAACTTTTCTTTAAACATCACATTAATTCTAATTTCAACTATTATTCAACCCTATATATTTTAATGTATATCTAAAAATATTTCAAGTATAATTTTCAATTTATTTGTTAAAATAGACTGGTTTCAAAAAAACACTAGTAATTTTTTAAATATTATCTTAAAATTGTAATAATTTCTGGTTCATTTTCCGTTATTAGTATTGTATTTTCATAATGTGCTGAAAGCTTTCCATCCTTAGTAACAACAGTCCATTTATTACTTAACACCTTAATCTCACATGTTCCTATATTAACCATAGGCTCAATTGCCAATGTCATTCCTGGTAGCAGTCTTGGTCCTGATGACTTATCCTTATAGTTAGGTATTTGAGGCTCCTCATGCATTTCCCTGCCTATTCCATGTCCTACAAACTCCCTTACTACAGAGTATCCATTTGCTTCTACATAATTCTGTATTTCCTTGCCTATATCTCCAATTCGCATTCCCTTTACTGCATTTGCAATTCCTCTGAAAAAGCTTTCTTTGGTTACGTCAATAAGATGTTCTGCCTCTTTAGATACTTTACCTACCTTATAGGTTCTTGCGGCATCTCCATGATATCCGTCTATATAAGCTCCGATATCTATACTAATTATATCGCCTTCCTTTAACACTCTGCCATCTGGTATTCCATGTATAATCTCTTCATTGACTGATGCACATATACTAGCAGGGTATTTCGGAGCACCAGCGAATCCAGATACGCCCTTAAAGGATGGAATAGCACTATTTTTTATTATTATTTCTTCGGCTATTCTATCTAGCTCTCTAGTTGTTACACCAGAACTAATGTTATCCTCAATTGCTTTATGAGTTAGCATAACTATATAGCCCGCTTTTCTCATTTTTTCAATTGCTGTTCTTGATTTTATGCTAACCATTCACTACACTCCTAAGGCACTTAATATCTCATTAGTAATGCTTTCTACCTCTTGCCACCCATCAACAGCAACAAGTAGCTTTTTATTATTATAGTATTTAATCAGAGGCTCAGTTTGTTTATGGTATGTTTCTAGTCTGCTTATTACAGTTTCAGGCTTATCATCATCACGAATTATAAGCTCTGTTGAACAATGATCGCAATTAGTACCATTTTTAGAAGGATTATTGGTTTGATGATAGCTTGCTCCACAGTTTGGGCAAACTCTCCTTCCCTGCATCCTTTTAATAATTTTTTCATCGTCTACTTCAATATTTACCACACCCGTTAGCTCCATTCCCATATTAGCCAAAGTCTCATCCAAACTCATAGCTTGAGCCAAGGTTCTGGGAAATCCATCTAGTATAAAGCCAGAGGCACAATCACTCTCTAATAGCCTATTCTTTACTATTCCTATGGTAGTCTCATCAGGGACTAGCTTTCCTGCATCAATATAAGTCTTTGCCAGAATACCAAGCTCTGTCTCATTCTTTATATTTGCTCTAAAAATATCTCCTGTTGATATATGCGGAACGCTAAGCTTTTTTGATAAAATTTTTGCTTGTGTTCCTTTTCCTGCACCTGGTGCTCCTAACATAATCAATCTCATTTTGCCTCACCCTTTCACATAGACAAAAAACAGATTTTTTAGTTATTAATCTTACATTTACTGCTCTTCATCTATACTTTAGCTACACTCTCTAATGAACATAAAATGCAGAACCCGAGGACTCAGGTTCTACATTAATATTCATAATGTACTCTTTTAGGTTATTCCAGAAAACCTTTATAGTGTCTCATTAGTAATTGAGACTCAATTTGCTTAACTGTCTCTAAAGCAACACCAACCATAATCAATGCTGATGTTCCCCCGAACCAAATATTACCAATATTAGTCAAGTTTTGCATAATGCTTGGTACTATTGTTATAACTGCCAAGAATAAAGCACCAAACCATGTAATTCTGAATAATACCTTAGTAATATACTCTGATGTTGGTCTTCCTGGGCGAATACCAGGAATAAAACCACCGTTCTTCTTCATATTATTTGATAATTCAATAGGATTGAAAACCATCATTGTGTAGAAGAATGTAAAGGCCATTACTAAAAGTGCATTTACCATAGCGTATACAATGTTTCCATTTGCTGGTGAGTCTATAAACCATCTCAAGATCGGATTCTGTGTATTATTACCAACTACAAACATTATAATAGTTGATGGAAATGCAAGTATTGACATTGCAAAAATGATTGGAATAACTCCAGCTAGGTTTACCTTTATTGGTATATGTGTGCTTTGTCCTCCATACATCTTTCTTCCAACAACACGCTTAGCATACTGTACTGGTATTCTTCTTTCTGCCTGTTGTATCCAAACGATAGAAGCTATTACTAAAATTAATGCCGCTACTATTAAAAGCCCAAGGACTATACCCTGTATGCCTTGCTTATATACAACCTGCTCATACAATACCTTAGCTGCATATGGTGCTCTGGATATAATACCTGCAAAAATAAGTAATGATATACCGTTACCTATTCCATATTCGGTTATTTGTTCACCTAACCACATTAAGAACGCAGTTCCAGCGGTTAATGTTAGTACTACAGTCAGGTATGAGAGTACGCCTGGATTTACAACAGCTGGTTTTATTATTCCTAAATAAAGTCCTGTAGCCTGTAAAAATCCAAGAGCAACAGTAGCATACCTTGAAATTTGTGCTATTTTTTTACGTCCCTCTTCACCTTCCTTAGAAAGTTTTTCAAGGGCTGGTATAGCAATAGTCAAAAGCTGCATTATGATACTGGCGGTAATATATGGGGAAATACTCATTGCAAAGATAGTCATATTCTTGAAGGCTCCACCAGCTATGATGTCTAAGAAATCTGCTAATGAACCCTCTTTATATATACTCTCTAACACGGTTCTAGATATGCCTGGTATAAATATTTGACAACCGATTCTATAAATCAGTAGCATTATTATTGTAAGAAGAATTTTTCTTCTTAGGTCAGGAATCTTCCATGTGTTCTTAATGGTTTCCATCACACTACCCATATTAAACCACCTCTACCTTTCCTCCTGCAGCCTCAATTTTTTCAGAAGCCGACTTTGTAAATCTTGCAGCTTGGATCGTTAATTTCTTACTTATATCTCCGTTTCCAAGCACAACAACTCCGTCTTTTACCTTCTTAATTATGCCCTTTTCTTTCAAAAGCTCTGCATTGACAACTGTACCATTATCAAATACTTCTAAATCTGAAAGCTTTACTTCAGCATACTTTTTTGCAAATATGTTATTGAAGCCTCTCTTTGGTATACGTCTATAGAGAGGCATCTGTCCACCTTCAAAACCAGGTCTGACTCCACCACCTGAACGTGACTTTTGTCCGTCGCGACCTCTTCCAGCAGTTTTACCATTACCTGATCCATGTCCTCTACCTTTTCTTTTTGGTTCCTTGTTTGGACATGCTGGTTTTAAATCAAAGAGTTTCACAGCTTACACCTCCTTTATGCCTGTTCTACAGATACTAAATGTGATACTGTCTTTATCATTCCTCTAATTTGAGGAGTATCATTTTGCTCTACACTACTACCGATTTTCTTTAAACCAAGAGCTTTAACGGTAGCAATTTGATTTTGTTTACATCCAATTGTACTCTTTTTTAATGTAATTTTCAAGCTTGCCATTAAAGATTCCTCCTAGTCTAAGATTTCTTCCACAGTTTTTCCACGTAGCTTTGCAACCTGTTCAACAGTTACAAGCTGTGCTAAACCTTCTATAGTAGCTCTTACCATGTTTATTGCATTGTTTGAGCCTAATGATTTTGTTCTGATATCATGTATTCCTGCTAATTCAAGTACCGCTCTGACAGGTCCACCTGCGATAACACCAGTACCTTCTCCAGCTGGCTTTAGTAATACTTTTCCTGAGCCAAATTCACCAATTATATCATGTGGAATTGATGTTTCAACGATTGGTACCTTTATAAGGTTCTTCTTCGCATCATCAACGCCTTTTCTAATTGCATCTGGGATTTCAGCTGCCTTACCCATTCCGCAGCCAACATATCCATTTTCATCTCCTACTACAACTAAAGCACTGAAACGAAAATTTCTACCACCCTTTACAACCTTAGTTACACGTCCTATGTTAACAACCTTTTCTTTAAGGTCTAATTTACTGGCATCTATATGTTGCAATGTATTCCCCTCCTTCTCTTAAAAATTGAGTCCGGCTTCTCTTGCTCCGTCTGCCAATTCCTTCACTCTACCGTGATAGATATAACCACTTCTATCAAAAACAACATCTGTTATACCCTTTTCCTTAGCTCTTTCAGCAATAAGCTTACCAACTTCCTTTGCAGCCTCTTTGTTACCACTATACTTCAATTTACCCTTGAGAGCTTCGTCAATAGTAGAAGCAGCAACGAGTGTAGTTCCGGCTATATCATCAATAATTTGTGCATACATATTTTTTGAGCTTCTGAAAACATTTAGACGTGGTCTTTCAGCAGTTCCAGAAACCTTTTTACGAACTCTGGCATGTTTTCTTATTCTAATTGCATTTTTGTCAATTTTATTTACCATTTTACACTTCACTCCTTCCTACTTATTTCTTACCACCGGTTTTACCCTCTTTTCTCCTGATCACTTCAGTAGCGTACTTAATACCTTTGCCCTTATAGACTTCAGGTTCACGCTTACTTCTGATCTCAGCAGCAAATTGACCGACCGCTTGCTTATCTATACCTTTTACTATTAATTGAGTCTGGGTAGGTACATCTACAGTAATTCCATTTGGCTCAAGCATTTCAACTGGATGAGAGTATCCTAATGTTAATACAAGCTTATTTCCTTGTTTTTGTGCTCTATATCCAACACCGTTGATTTCAAGAACCTTTTCAAAGCCTTTAGTTACACCAGTCACCATATTGTTTAACAAAGCTCGTGTAAGTCCATGCAATGCTTTATGAGCCTTCTGCTCTGAAGGTCTCTTTATTATTACTGTATTATCCTGCTTTTCTATAAGCATATCTTTACTAAATTTCTCTGTTAAGCTTCCCTTTGGTCCCTTAACTGTTACTACATTGCCAGCTGCAATTGTAACATCTACTCCCGCAGGTATCTCTACGGGTAATCTTCCTATTCTTGACATAATGTCGCACCTCCTGCCCTTAGATTGAAGACTGAATACTCAGCCCTTTTCAGGACATATTTTAATTATTACCATACAAAAGCGAGAACTTCTCCGCCTATTCCAGCTTTTCTTGCTTTTTTATCCGTCATAATCCCCTGTGAAGTTGAAATAATAGCTATTCCAAGACCACCGAGAACCTTTGGCATTTCATCCTTACCAGCATATACCCTTAATCCAGGCTTACTAATTCTCTTTATACCAGTAATAACACTTTTCTTGTTATCATATTTAAGAGTAATTCTAATAATGCCTTGAAGATTATCTTCTATTTCCTGAATTCCTTTTAAATAACCCTCTTCCAAAAGAATATTTGCTATTGTCTTCTTCATATTGGAAGCAGGCACATCAACTGTTTGATGCTTTGCTGAACCTGCGTTTCTTATTCTGGTTAACATATCAGCGATTACATCTGTAGCTTGCATATTATTAACCTCCTTTCTACCAGCTTGCTTTCTTTACACCAGGAATCTGACCCTTATAGGCCAAGACTCTGAAGCATAGACGGCATATCCCGAATTTTCTAATATAAGCATGTGGTCTCCCGCATATCTTACATCTGTTGTATTGTCTACTTGAAAATTTAGGAGTCCTCTTCTGCTTTAAAACCATTGCTTTCTTTGCCATGACTTAACCTCCCTTATTTCTGGCTAAATGGCATTCCGAGAAGCTTCAGAAGTTCTCTTGCCTCTTCGTCAGTTTTTGCTGTAGTTACAAACGTTATGTTCATTCCTCTTACTTTTTCTACCTTGTCATAATTTATTTCTGGGAATATTAGTTGCTCCTTAACTCCCATTGAAAAATTACCCTTACCGTCAAAAGCATTAGGTGTTACACCTCTAAAGTCTCTAACCCTTGGAAGAGATATGTTAAATAGTCTGTCAACAAATTCATACATTTTTTCTCCTCTAAGTGTAACCTTACAACCTATATTCATGCCCTCTCTTAATTTAAAAGCTGCAACTGATTTCTTTGCTTTTGTAACAACAGGCTTTTGTCCTGCTATTATTGTCATATCGTTTACAGCTGCATCCAAAAGCTTTGAGTTCTCTTTGGCATCACCAACACCCATATTTAGTATTACCTTTTCGAGCTTTGGTGTCTGCATAGAGCTTTTGTACTTAAACTTTTCATTAAGAGCGGGAGCCACTTCGTTTTTAAATTTATCAAGTAATCTTGGCATATTTAATTACCCTCCCTTCGCTAATTCGTCATCTAAGACTTTGCTTCTTTTATTATATCAATAACTTCACCGCATTTTTTGCATATTCTTGCTTTCTGTCCGTTATCTAAGAATTTCTTTCCTACTCTGGTAGCTTTACCACACTTGTCACATAACAGCATAACCTTATCAGCATATATAGGTGTTTCCTGATTAATCCTTCCACCCTGTTGATACTGGTTCTTTGGCTTAATGTGCTTTGTAGCCATATTTATGCCTTCTACCACTACCATTCTCTTATCTGAATCAACTGAAAGAACCTTTCCTTTTTTACCTTGATCCTTACCAGACAGAATACATACAGTGTCGCCTTTTTTAACATGGACCTTATTCATTATGGCATCCTCCTCTCTTATAGTACTTCGGGGGCGAGAGAAACTATTTTCATAAAATCATTTTCTCTGAGCTCTCTTGCAACTGGCCCGAAAATACGAGTACCTCTCGGAGTTTTATCATCCTTTACTATTACAGCTGCGTTTTCATCAAATCTGATATACGACCCATCTGGACGCTTAACGCCTTTAGTCGAACGAACTATAACAGCCTTTACGACATCACCCTTCTTAACAACGCCACCGGGTGTTGCATTTTTAACTGCACAAACTATTATATCGCCTATGTTAGCGTACTTTCTCTTTGAACCACCAAGAACCTTGATACACATCATTTCCTTAGCTCCGGTGTTGTCCGCAGACCTTAACATAGTCTGAACTTGAATCATATCGGCACACCTCCATTATTTAGCTTTTTCGACTATATCTACTAGTCTCCATCTCTTATCCTTGCTTATAGGTCTTGTTTCCATTACCTTTACCTTATCCCCAATGCCACAGACATTTTCTTCATCATGAGCCTTGAGCTTATATGTTCTTTTCATAACCTTATTATATAACGGATGCTTAACACTACCTTCAATAGCTACAACAATGGTTTTATCCATTTTGTCGCTAACAACTCTACCTATACGTGTTTTTCTTAATCCTCTTTCAGCCACTTGTGAAACCTCCCTTCGTGACTAATATGGTAATCTACCATGCTATAATCAACTTACTTATCTTTTAATTCCTAGCTCCATTTCCCTCAAAACCGTCTTAACGCGGGCAATGCTCTTCTTAACATTCACTAGCTTCATAGGGTTATCAAGCTGGTTTGTAGCGTGTTGAAATCTCAACTTAAATAATTCTGATTTTAATTCACGTAATTCCTCGTTGAGCTCATCCTGTGTTTTTGTTCTTATATCACTAGCTTTCATTTGCCTCACCTACCGTTTCTTCTTCACGGGCTATGAATTTACATTTTATCGGCAATTTGTGCATTGCAAGTCTTAATGCTTCTCTTGCAACCTCTTCCGATACACCCGCTATTTCAAATAGTACTCTTCCTGGCTTTACTACAGCTACCCAGTATTCTGGAGAACCCTTACCGCTACCCATACGAGTTTCAGCAGGCTTCTGTGTAACAGGCTTATCCGGGAAAATTTTGATCCAGACCTTACCGCCTCTTTTTATATAACGTGTCATTGCTATTCTGGCAGCTTCTATCTGATTACTTGTAATCCATGCTGGCTCCATAGCCTGTATTCCAAATTCACCGTAAGCTATTGTATTTCCTCTGGATGCCTTACCAGTCATTCTGCCTCTATGCACTCTTCTACGCTTAACTCTTTTAGGCATTAACATTATTGTTCTCCTCCTTCCACTTTATTTGCTTTATTTACAGTTGGAAGGACTTCACCCTTGTATATCCAAACCTTAACTCCGATTTTTCCAAAGGTAGTATTTGCTTCAGCAAATCCATAGTCAATATCAGCTCTTAATGTCTGAAGTGGTATATTTCCTTCGCTATAGTGTTCAGTTCTAGCGATTTCTGCACCGCCAAGTCTTCCTGCAACAGATGTTTTTATTCCCTTTGCACCAAACTTTAATGCTCTTGACATAGCCTGCTTCATAGCTCTTCTGAAAGAAATTCTTTTTTCAAGCTGTGCTGCTATGTTCTCTGAAACTAATTGAGCATTCATTTCAGGCTTTTTGATCTCAGTAATGTTGATAAGAACACTTTTTCCAGTAAGCTTTTCAACTTCTTTTCTAAGTTGCTCTATTCCAGAACCACCTTTACCAATAATTATTCCTGGTTTACCAGTACTGATATTGATTTTAACCTTGTTGGCCGCTCTTTCAATCTCAACTCTTGCTATCCCTGCAACGTATAATTTCTTATGAATATACTTTCTTATTTGGTAATCTTCAACGAGAAGATTTCCAAAATCCTTAGAACCAGCATACCATTTTGTATCCCAGTCCTTGATTATTCCTACTCTCAATCCATGAGGATTTACCTTCTGGCCCATTCCCAAACCTCCTTTGCTTATACTTTTTCCCTAAGTACTAGGGTAATGTGGCTTGTTCTTTTTCTTATACGGAACGCTCTTCCCTGGGCTCTAGCTCTTATTCTTTTAAGAGTAGCTCCTTGATTAGCATAACACTCCGAAACATACAATACATCTCTATTTAGTTCGTTATTATTAACAGCATTTGCCTCTGCAGACTTCAATAGCTTATGCAGTATAGCAGCTGCTTCTGTTGGTGTATATTTCAGTATACCATACGCCTCATCAATACCTTTTCCTCTTATTAAATCAATAACAAGCTTAGCTTTGCGTGAAGATACCTTAGCATGACTTACCATTGCTTTCCCTTGGTCTTTACCAATTCCAAGTGCCTGACGTTCTTTTTTTGTTAGTACAGGCAGTTTTTTAGACTTGCTATGAATCTTATTATACTCTTGAACTAATGCCTCTTTGTTCTCAAGCAGTTCTTCTCTTGATCTTACTCTTTTACCCAAGACGCCTCCTCCTTTCGGCCAATAATTCTTTATCTTAATCTGCTGCTCTTTTCATTCTTCACATGACCCTTGTAAGTTCTTGTTGGAGCAAACTCTCCAAGCTTATGTCCTACCATATCTTCACTTACATATACAGGAACATGCTTTTTACCATCATGGACTGCAATTGTATGTCCTACCATCTGAGGAAAAATTGTTGATGCTCTTGACCAAGTCTTGAGAACTCTCTTCTCATTAACCTTATTCATTTCCTCTATTCTTTCAAGTAACTTTGGAGCTACAAATGGTCCTTTTTTAACTGATCTACCCAAAGCAATAAACCTCCCTTCGGTACATGTTATTTACTATTTCTTTTTTTAACAATAAACTTGTCACTTTGCTTATTCTTCTTCCTTGTCTTATATCCAAGCGTTGGTTTACCCCAAGGTGTAACTGGACCTGGACGACCAATTGGTGACCTACCTTCTCCACCACCATGAGGGTGATCGCATGGATTCATTACTGAACCACGAACGTGAGGTCTTATTCCCATCCAACGTGTTCTTCCAGCTTTACCTATTGACATGTTTTCGTAATCTACATTACCTACCTGCCCAATAGTTGCTTTACACTTTACGCTAACCATTCTTACTTCGCCAGAAGGAAGTCTTACCTGTGAGTATTTTCCTTCCTTTGCCATAAGCTGTGCCTGGTTACCTGCTGATCTAACTAACTGTCCACCCTTGCCTGGCTTTAATTCGATGTTATGAATGGTTGTACCAACTGGTATGTTCTCAATTGCTAATGCGTTTCCAGGCTTAATATCAGCTGTTGGACCAGATATTACTGTATCCCCATCCTTTAAACCTACTGGTGCAAGTATATATCTCTTTTCTCCATCAACGTACTGCAATAAAGCAATATTTGCACTTCTGTTTGGATCGTACTCTATACCAACTACCTTTGCTGGAATTCCATCCTTATCTCTTTTAAAGTCAATGACTCTATATTTTTGTTTTGCGCCACCTCCACGATGACGGACTGTTATCCTACCATATGAATTCCTTCCGCCTTTTCTCTTCAAAGGCTCAAGTAAGGATTTCTCAGGCTCCTTCTTAGATATATCTTCAAATGTAGATACAGTCATAAATCTTCTAGCAGGAGAAGTAGGATTAAATTTTCTCATAGCCATCTCTCTTCACTCCTTTACACAATCTGACTGCGAGTTATATCGCGGCATTTTTTGCTACGAACCGCCTATTGCATTGCACCAAATTCGTCAATACTTGTCTTATATTTTTTAGCTTGTGTTGAGGCTTTTCCACCCTCTGTAAGGAATGATGCATTTTGTGGGCTAAGGTCTATCTTTACAATTGCCTTTTTCCAGTTTACTCTACGTCCAACATGAACGCCCATTCTCTTTTCCTTACCTTCGTATTTCATGGTATTAACCTTAAGCACCTTTACCTGAAACAGCTTTTCAATTGCTTTTCTGATTTCTGTTTTAGTTGCCTTTGGATCAACCTTAAAGGTGTATTTTCCTTCTTGCATATCCATAGTACTTTTTTCAGTTACATATGGTTTTAATATGATTTCTTCTGGCATTTTCATTATGCATACACCTCCTCAACCTTTTGTACGGCTTCCTTGGTGATAATGAACTTGTTGTACTTTAGTATATCATATACATTAATAGTATTAATGTATGAGGTTTTGATTCCAGGTATATTACTAGCTGATTTTACAACAACCTGATCTACTTCTGGAAGAACTATTAAAGCAGTATTATCAACCTTTAAATTACCCAAAACCTTTACCATTTCTTTTGTCTTAATCGCATCCATTTTTAACGAGTCAACTACAATAATTTCTTTATTGTTAACCTTAGATGTAAGTGCTGACTTCATAGCGAGTCTTTTTACCTTTTTTGGTACTGAGAAGCTATAGCTTCTTGGGCTTGGTCCTAAAGCTACTCCGCCACCCTTCCACTGTGGTGAACGTGTGCTACCTTGTCTTGCTCTACCTGTTCCCTTTTGCTTCCAAGGCTTTTTCCCTCCGCCACTTACTTCTCCTCTTGTCTTTGTTGACTGTGTTCCCTGTCTCCTATTAGCTAGTTGGTTCACTACAGCCGTATGAAGAACGTTCTCATTTACTTCAATACCGAATATATTATCATTCAACTCAATGTCGCCAATAACGTCTCCGTTCATATTATACAAATCAACCTTCGGCATTTCAAATCCTCCTTCCGACGCTGGTTTGCTACTTTAATAATTAAGCCTTTACTGTTTCTTCTATTACAAGTAGTCCGCCTCTTGGTCCTGGAACTGCACCCTTAACAAGTAGCAAGCCCCTCTCTCCATCAACTTTTACAACAGAGAGATTTTGTACTGTTATCTTGTCAAAACCCATATGTCCTGGTAATCTCTTACCCTTAAATACCTTAGAAGGGTCTGAACATGCACTCATCGAACCAGGTCCTCTATGGTAGTGAGAACCGTGAGTCATTCTACCTCTGTTTGTACCATATCTTTTTACTGTTCCCTGGAAGCCCTTACCCTTTGATATGCCACTTATATCAATAGCATCTCCTGCAGTAAACATCTCTTCCACTTTAATTTCCTGTCCAACACTAAATTTTTCGCAATCTTCGAGCTTAAATTCCTTCATATGCTTCTTTACAGAAACACCTGCTTTTTCAAACTGACCCTTATCTGGCTTATTTGCTCTTTTTTCAGACATATCTTCATATCCTACTTTTATTGCTGAATAGCCATCTACTTCAACAGTCTTTTTTTGAACAACTGATAAAGGACCTGCTTTAATTACTGTGACTGGAACAGCTGTACCATCTTCATTGAAGATTTGTGTCATTCCTATTTTTGTTCCTAACATGCACTTATTCATTTCAATATTCTCCTTTCTGTCATTGGTTTAAAGGTTTCTCCATTAAACTTAACTATATCGCAAAATGCCAGCATTATTGCAACCCTGTGGCATTAAACGCTATCAAATTCCTCACCCACAAAAGCCTACAGCTTTATTTCTATATCAACTCCAGCAGGTAAATCTAATCTCATAAGAGCATCTACAGTCTTAGGTGTAGGTAGCAGTATATCAATTAAACGCTTATGTGTTCTCATTTCAAACTGCTCTCTTGAATCCTTATATTTGTGTGGTGCTCTTAAGATTGTCACAATTTCCCTTCTTGTTGGCAAAGGCACAGGACCAGAAACTTTTGCTCCCGTTCTTTTTGCAGTATCAACAATCTTTTCAGCTGATTGATCAAGTACCTGATGATCAAATGCTTTTAATCTAATTCTGATTTTTTGCTTATTTGCCATTTTACAAGCCTCCCTAATCTAGTTTTCAACAAGTTTCTGTACACGCTACCGTGTGTGTCATGCCCTAAAATAAATATAACCCAGCTTACTAGAGACCTTATAAGGCCACTATAAACCTGGGCTGTTCTTCTAACAACACATTACAAACACACAAATAGGTCTTGCAAAATGTACAGTGACTTGTCGCCCGGTTTCTCTGAATCGGACATTCTCCACAAAAGTTACCTGTATCACTGTACAGCAATCTCCTGCTTCATCGTATGTCATGTCACAACACGCAATATCATATCATATATTAAATTACATTTCAAGAGGTTTT
>QKEK01000289.1 GCA_003251775.1 Clostridia bacterium
AATGAATAAAAGACCGAATATTTTGTATATAATGTCTGATGATCATGGCTCAAATGCTATAAGTGCATATAAATCAAGGTTGGCATCAGTTTTTCAAACACCAAACATTGATAGAATAGCAAATGAAGGTGCATTACTAAATAATGTGTTTTGTACAAATGCAATTTGTACACCGAGTAGGGCTACAATATTAACAGGGAAATATTGTCATAAGCTTGGGGTTTTGACCTTAGCAGATGAGATGTCACCTGATTTACTTACTTATCCTATGATGATGCAAAATTCTGGGTATCAGACGGCTGTTGTAGGTAAATGGCATGTGCACTGTGAGGTTAAAGGATTTGACTATTACGATGTACTCCCAGGACAGGGGTATTATTTTAACCCTTATTTTTGGGATAAGGAAACCGATTGGGGTGAAATAGAAAATATTCATAGAAAGGATCAGGGTAAACAGCATATTGGCTATGTTACGGATATCATCACTGAAAAATGCCTTAATTGGCTTGAAAAACGCGATAAAGACAAGCCATTTATGCTGATGTGCCACCATAAAGCACCACACGATGACTTTGAGTACCACCCACGATATGAGCATATTTTTGATGGAGTAGAAATACCAGAGCCTGATAGCTTGTGGGAGGATAAAAGCCACCGTTCAATTGGCTCTATGGAGTACGGTTCCACTGTATCCGAAAAAAATAAAAAGCGTAATGCAGTAAAAAGAATGAGTGAACCTGATTATCCCACAGGAGTGCTTGATACACGAGGTTTGGATGAAACAGGAAGGACAAAAGCGGCATACCAGAAAATGCTCAAGGATTACTTAAGAACGGTAAAGGCAGTAGATGACAGCGTAGGTGAGCTTTTAAGCTATCTTGAGCAGGAAGGAATTCTTGAGGATACTATTGTTATATATACCTCAGATCAGGGAATGTTTCTTGGAGAGCATGATTATATAGATAAGAGATGGATATATGATGAAGCTTTGAGGATGCCATTTATGATAAGATATCCTAAAGAAATAGAACCAGGCTCTGTCATCAATGAAATAATCTCAAATGTTGATTTCGCACCAACCCTGCTTGAATACACTGGGATACAAAAGGATATAGAGATGCAAGGGAGATCCTTTAGAGGCGTTATTAATGGAAATACCCCAAAGGATTGGTCTAATAAGTTATATTATAGATATTGGATGCATCTAGCTCATCACGACAATCCTGCACATTATGGAATTAGAACATTGGATTACAAGCTTATTTTCTTCTATGGGTTACCATTGGATGCAAAGCATGCCTTGCCAGAACCAACTCCTGCAGCATGGGAGCTTTACGATTTGAAAAAAGATCCTTATGAAATGAAAAATGTGTATAATGATCCTGCATATAAAGAGATAATAAAGGATTTGAAGCAACAGCTTATTCAAATAAAAAATGAAGTAGGGGATGAGGATGATAAGTATCCAGAATTAATGGATAGATATAATGCATTGGAGAGTATTGGCTAAGGAAAATATATGCAAGTGATTTTATTTGCTGAATTAAAAAAGTTTTGTAATATATAGTTCAAAAATTTAGCATTAGGGTGTAAAGTGCTTTTGACATGTCATTTTATGCCCTTTATGGGGTTTTGTAAGCATTGAAAAAAAAAGTCTATGATGATATTATAGAAATATAGAATATTATTTATAAACTCTAAATACTAAAAGTCATAAGTTAAGAGTTAAGAGTTAAGAGTAATGGTTTGTTATATAATTATTAAGTTTAGTCATAGACTTATACCTAGAATTCATAAGGCTTACTTGTAAGCATTAGATTATAGCAGCAGTAGATAAAGAATACAAGGTGGGGTGTACATGTACAAAGTGGGGTGTACATGTACAAACTTATTATTGTGGATGATGAAAGAATAGTAAGAAAGGGCTTATGTGACTATATTGAGTGGAAGAAGCTTGGGTTTGAGGTAGTTAATTCTTTTGGCAGTGGAAGAGAAGCTATAGATTACATAAAAAAAAATAAGGTAGATGTAATACTATCAGATATTGAGATGCCTGATATATCTGGAGTTGAATTGGCAAAATACATATTTGATAATGATTTAATTACGAAAACAGTTTTAATAAGTGGGCATAAAGAGTTTGAATACGCAAAAAAAGCAATTGAGTTTAATGTAATTAACTATTTATTGAAGCCTATTGATGTTGAGGAGATAAAAAGTGTATTTTCAAGCCTTAAGGATACTCTGGATATGGAATTAGAAAAGCAGCAGGAGTTACACTCTGAGATTCAATCCTATAAGGAGCTTTTACCTATAGTTCAACAGCAGTTCTTTGAAGATATACTTATGGGAGCGTATTCAACAAAGGGACAGATTGACAAAAAAATTGAAGTTCTAAGAATAAATCTAGATACACAAAACAGCAAAATATGCATAATTAACGTAGATATAAGAGACTATGAAGAATTCCTAAATAGTAAATGGCAGTATGGAAAAGAAGGTCTTCGAGAAGCCTTGATTAACTTTATGAGTTTTGAAGACAATGAATTAAATCTAATTATTGTATTTCAAAGAGTTAATGAATTTAAGATTATTGCAACATCCAATGAATCAATAAAAGTGGATTTATTTAAAGATGTTGTTCATAAAAGCATTTTTGAGATTAAGGATTCAATAAAAATGCTACTGGGATTAGAAATGAACTTTAGTAATATTGCATTTTTTGAAAACATATATCAATTAGCACAAGCACAACAGAAAAACACTAAAACCATTTCTAATGAACAGTTTTGTTTAGAGGTAATCGATATCAAAACGCAAGAGATGGATTATAATAGGATTCAGAAGCATTACAAGCAATTGATATCAAAAATAAATGAGGGTAATTCCGAGGAAGTAGAAAACTTAATTAATATATTTGTGAATGAGATAGCTGAGTTACCTGTAAGCTATATTCATAAAGTATGTATAGACTTGTTTGCATTGTTAAATAACAATCATATGATATCTGGAATAGATCATTACGTTCTAAATAATAGTACTACTAACTATCATAGAATATTTGAAATAAATAGTATAGAGAAGATTAAGGAGTTTATTACCAATGAAATTCTTTGTATTATAGATAATATTAAGGAATATAATCAAAAATCATATTCAGAGGTAATTAATAAAGCAAAGCAATATATACACAATAACTATAACAAGGATTTATCTCGTGAAGATGTAGCAGAACGTGTATTTTTGAACCCATCATATTTTAGCAGGCTTTTCAAACAAAAAACTGGGGAGACTTTTTCTGAGTATATAATTAAGGTGAAAATGGAAAAGGCACTTGAACTGATGGATGAATGTAAATATAGAATATCTGAGATAAGTGAACGGGTTGGTTATGGTAACTGTAAATACTTTTCTAAGGTTTTTAAAAAATATACAGGAAGTACTCCTATTGAATATATAAGAAATACCTTGAAGGTTAGTGGTGAATATGAATAAATTTCACAAGTTATTATACTATATAAAGAATTACAAGTTTAATAGCATCTTAATCAGAAATTTTCTGATAATAATTCTGCTTATAATTATTCCTTTAAGCAGTATAGCTTTTCTTATGTATAATAATATGACTGAGGCTGTGAAGTCAGAAATAACCTTAATGAATACAAATTCGCTAAATAAGGTTAGAGATTCAGTAGATAATATATTTGAGAATTTGGAAAAGACACTTGTTATCTATTCACTAGATGAGAAAGTTGGGCTTTTTATAAAATCAACTGAAAATAAGCCTCTTATAGAAAATCAGTTTTATGACATATATGAAATGCTAAACAGGAATACACTAGTCTATAATTATGTAAGCTCAATATATTTGTATTCAGAAAAAAGGGATTCCGTTATTTCAACTGAATTAGAGAGGGATAATACTTGGTTGGATAAATTAAGGCAACAGAATAATCAGAAGAATGCATATTTCTATTTACATAAAAAATTTAATAGGTTTCCATATTTAATTTCACTTATACGACCAATCTTTTCGAGTAATAATAAAGAAAGGCTTGGTGCTATTCTTATAAATGTTGATGTTGAGGAGCTGGGAAAGTTAATTAAGAGAAGCCAAAGAGAAGAAGAGGAAAACATTTTAATTGTTGATAGTGAAGGCAAGATTGTTTTTTCACAGGATATAGAGCAATTTGATAAAAACATAGATGAAATACCTAAATATGGACAAATCTCAATTGAAGAAGAGTATTCTGGCATAATAAAAATTGATGATGGAAAATATGCAGTAGCTATAGTGAATTCTCGTAAAAATAATTGGAGGTATATATCAATTCAGCCATTAACCGTATATGCACAAAGGTTAGAGGGAGTAGTTAAGTATATTTATATGTTATTAGCAGTTATAGCTGTTGTTATATTTATTATAGCTATAGTTATATCAGTAAAAACCTTCAATCCAGTGATGGATGTGCTTACAATATTAGAAAACCCTGAGACAGGTTATAATACTGAGAATAATGCAGTAGACAAAAAAAATAATGAGTTGAAGCTTATAGCACAGAATATTCTACAAACAATATTTTTAAACGAAAAGTTAAAAAAAGAGTTAGAGGGAAGGCTGGAATTGCTTAATCAAGCTCAGATTGTTGCCCTGCAGGCTCAAATAAATCCACATTTTTTACACAATACACTGGAAAATATAAGATGGCTAGTGGTTGATCTTACTCAAAAAGAGAACAAACCATCTAAAATGATAACTAATCTTTCAAAGCTGTTGAGATTAAGCCTTGATTCCAAAGAACAGCTTGTTACTATTAGGGAAGAGATTGAGCATGCTAAATGCTATATAGAGATCATGAAGGTACGGTATGAGGAACGATTGAATGTTGAATGGGAAGTACAGGAAGAAATGCTAGAAGAACCAATAGTTAAGCTGGTTTTACAGCCGTTACTAGAAAATGCTATATATTACTCCCAAAGGGTGAGTCAAAAAGAATGTAAAATTAAGATAAATGGTATGGTAAAATCAACGGAAATGAGTATCGTAATTTCTGACAATGGTATAGGTATGTCAGAAAGTCAGATTAGCGAAATGAATACATTATTTAAGCAGGACTATAGAATAAAAAGTGAACATATTGGGATATATAATGTTAATCAAAGAATAAAGCTTATTATGGGTGAAAGGTACGGAGTAACCTTAGCTAATAATGAAGCTGGGGGTCTTTCAGTAGAAATCAGGTTATCAAAGAAAGTGTAAGGATTCTAATTTATCTCAAGCAGTAAAAAACTATAATAAAGTGTACATATAAATGCGATATTTAGCTAAACACTAACTTAGATAGCGTTTATAGTTTAGTATTATGCTTTCTGCATTATGATGATATGTTAAAACAGTTATGGACAGGTAATTACATGGAATGACGGTAATAAAATGAGCATAATGTCACAAAAGTGCACCTTGCAAAAAATTAAATATTGTAATCATATATACCCAAAAGCTACTAATTTAGCGTTTTAAGACAGAGATATAAGTGCTATAATTCTTAATATAGTAGATAAAATATTTTTAAAGGATTGATGACATGAGAAATATCGGCACTATTTTAGAAAAGAATACTAAAACAAGAATTAGAATACAAAAGGGGAAATTAAGAAGTATTGGAAGTAATTTATCGCTTCTAGTACTGACAGTTCCTTGCTTGGTATATTTCTTCATATGGCATTATTTGCCTATGAGCGGTCTAGTATTAGCGTTTAAGAAATACAATTTTAGCAAGGGGATATTTGGAAGTGATTGGATTGGTTTTAAAAATTTTGAGTTTCTTTTAAGCTCTAATGCGTTAGGTGGGTTGTTAAAAAACACTGCAGGGTATGGTTTAGCATTTATCATAGTAGGTAATTTCTGTGCTATATTATTCGCTTTATTACTATTTGAGGTAAGACAGAAGCAACTAATAAAAGTTTATCAGACTATGCTTATATTACCGAGATTTTTGTCTTGGGTTGTTATTGGGTTTATGTCGTATGCTATACTTAGTCCTACACAAGGGCTGTTAAATCAGATAATAGTTTTATTTGGAATGGAACGTATAGATTGGTACACACGACCTGAGTTTTGGCCGTTTATAATAGTTATTTGTGAGGTATGGAAGACAATAGGTTTGAGTTCAATTATGTATTATGCAGCATTGATGGCAATAGACACCGAGTTGTTTGAGGCGGCACAAATTGATGGTGCTTCTAAGATTCAACAAATGATAAACATTTCTATACCTTCGCTACTTTCACTGTTTACAATTTTAATGATACTTCAAATCGGTAATATTTTCAGAGGAGATTTTGGACTTTTTTATCAAATACCCAGAGACGTAGGAGTTCTCTATCCTACAACCGATATTATAGATACTTATGTATACAGGGGATTGAGGCAAGGGAGCTATGCAATTGCTACAGCAGTAGGACTATTTCAATCAGTAATGGGTTTGGTGATGGTGCTTACTTCAAATTATATAGTGAAAAAGATAGATCCTGAAAAGTCTTTATTTTAGAAATATATAGGAGGTTCTGATAATGTTTAAAAAAATAAATTATCTAACATTTATAAATTTGTTCTTTATCGTAGTATGTACTGTGTTTTTCCTATTACCTTTTTTGCTGGTAATCTCTATATCCTTCACAGACGAGGAGGCTTTGAGACAGGGCTTTAGTTTAATTCCAGAGAAATTTTCTCTGCAAGGATATCAGTATGTTTTTAAAAGACCTGGCAAGATAATTGATGCATATATAGTGACAAGCTTTCAGGCATTTGGGGGTGCATTTTTATCTATTTTTGTAATGTCTTTGTGTGCTTATCCCTTATCAAGAACCAGCTTTAGACTAAGAAAACCAATAACGTTTTATATTTTTTTCACAATGCTTTTTGGAGGAGGCTTGGTTCCATCCTATATATTGAATGCACAGTATCTGCACCTTAAGGACAGTGTGTGGGTATATATATTACCTTCGTTGGCGACTGCATGGTATATAATAATTATGAGAACGTTTTTTCAGGGCATACCTATTTCTTTAATAGAATCTGCAAAAATTGATGGAGCTTCTGAGTATAGGATATATTTTCAGTTTATTTTACCGCTTTCAAAGCCAGTGCTTGCAGCAGTATCGTTGTTAATTTTACTTGATAAGTGGAATACTTGGTTTACAACCTTGATTTATATATCTGATGAAAAACTATACCTTCTTCAGTATTTCCTTCAAAAGCTATTAATGGATCTTGATTTTATGAAAAACTTGGCTGCTGAAGGATTATCAAGCTCTGTTATTGAAAGCATATATTTACCCACGGAGAGTATGCGTTTTGCATTGTGTGTAGTAGCCGCTGGACCCATGGTTTTTGTTTTTCCTTTTTTTCAGAAGCATTTTACTAAGGGACTTACTGTGGGTTCTGTTAAGGGGTAAGAATTATTAAGTAAACTAGATTTTAAGGCTTTAAAAGCCATAAAATAAATAACTAAAATTTTTAAGGGGGAATATTATGAAACTTAATGTAAAGCTATTAAGCTTAGTTCTAGCTATGAGTGTGGTTGCTTCTAGTGCTTTGGTTGGGTGTAATAACCAAGGCAAAGATGAAAAACAACCTGAAACTACTCCAAAGCAGGAAGAAGCAACAACTCAGGCACCAGAGGAAAAGACATTAGAACCACTTACTTTAAACATTTTTGCAGTAAGTCCTGGAAAACAAAAGGATCACGACAAGGTTATTGCAGAGGCGAATAAGAAGTTACAAGAATTATTGCCAAATACGACTATTGAAATGGAAGAAGTAACTACTGCTGAGTTTAAGCAGAAGTTTGATTTAAAAATGGCAGGATTAGAAACAGTGGATGTAGTTACTAAGTTTAATACAGCACCACTATCTGCAGAAGTTGAAAGAGGTTCCTTGATAGGCTTAAACAGTCTTATTGATGAATATGCACCAGATATTAGAAAAGAAATTCCAGCTTGGCTCCTTGAAGGTGGTTTGGTTGGAGACGAGATGTACATGATACCTAAATATGAGATGCATTACTGGCAGCTTGCTTTGTATTCTCAAAAGGAATTGTTTGAAAAATACTTTGATATAGAAAAAGCAAATCAAGTATTTAATGTTGATCAAGAGTATATTGTTGCAACAAAAGAAATGTATGATGTTATGGAAGACTACATGAAAAAACTAAAGGATGCAGGAGAAATACGTAAAGGATTTAGTCCATTTGTATTCGGATTGAGTGCAGGCTTTGAGTTATTACAGGGAGCACCAGCATTCACATATAAAATGCCCGCTGTTGGAAGACTATATACTCCAGGAAATGAATGGGACTTAACAGTTCAAAACGTATATAAAATGCCAGAAACTATAGAGATGTTTAAAACATTTGCAGATTGGCGTGAGAAGGGGTATATACGTGAGGATATGATTAGCTTACAGAACCCAAGAGAAGATGAGAAAGCAGAAGAAAATTGTTATACCGTTTGGTTCCATAATTATCAGAATCCAAAGATGGAAGGAGACTATTTTACTGAAAAGAGATGGAAGGAAGAGAGTGTGCGTTACCCAGTACAAAAGGTTCCAAGGGTAAATACTAACGCTGCAGATGGTCTTGCAATTACGATGACAGCTCAAGATCCAGCTCGTTCTATGATGCTTATAGATTTACTGACAACTGAAAAAGGTAAAGACTTCTACAATACCTTAGTGTATGGTATAGAAGGAGAGCATTATAACAAGATTTCTGAAAACAAAATTGAAACACTTGGATATACCGGTCAAGGTACAGCAGAAGCACCATATGGACAATATAAGTGGGCACTTGGTAATGTTCATAACGCATTTGTAACACAGCTTGATCCAGTGGATGATTACAAACCATACTGGGATATGATGCATAAGTCAGGTTTACAGAACATA
>QKEK01000231.1 GCA_003251775.1 Clostridia bacterium
GGATTTTATGAAAACTATGATAGCTACAGTTGGTATAGATGGACAACAGGCTCAGCGATTTGAGGAAACTCAGAAAGCGATTATTCATCAGGTTCAGAATAGAAGAGAATCGGAGTCGGGGGTATCAATAGATGAAGAAATGGGTAATTTAGTAAAATTTCAGCATGCATACAATGCCTCTGCAAAAATGATAGCTACCTTTGGTGAAGTATTGGATATTTTAGTAAATAGGTTAGGTTTATGATACGTAGAATGTTGTTTGAGTGAAAAAAATTTTTGTATCAGTTCTTAAATATAGTCTGATGACACAAATGGTATGGAGAGTGATGTATAATGAGAACTACTAATAATATGCTAACTAATAATATGCTAAGAAATATTGGTAACAATTTAGTCAGAATGCAAAAGTTTCAGAATCAATTATCTACGGGGAAAAAAATATCAGTACCATCTGATGACCCTATTATAGCAACTAGGGCACTTAAATTCAGAACGGATGTTGCTGAATTAGAACAATATAAGCGTAATGCAACTGATGCAAGATCATGGATGGAAATAACAGAGAGTAGCATCGGGAAGCTCAATGAGGTAATGCAAAGAACCAGAGAACTGATGGTTCAAGGTGCAAATGGGACTTACTCTCCTAATGACCTAAATAAAATGAGTGAGGAAATTAGTCAGCTTAAAGAGCACACTATTCAGGTCGCAAACAGTACTTATGCTGGACGTTATATTTTTTCTGGTTTCAAAACAGATAAGAAGCTAATGGATGAGGAAGGCAATTTTGCAATTGAAGTAGAAAATACTGAAAGAATGCTTTATGAGGTTGGTGTTGGAGACGACATGAGCGTTAATGTACCTGGAGGGGATCTTTTTAATGGAGGGGACAATGCCAAGATTCCAACAGCTGCAAAAGCTGAGGGAACAGTCCCTATTGCTTTTCCATTAACGATTACAACTGGGGTTAATGATACTCTGGCTTTGTCAGTGGATGGAGAGAATATTAATATAGCTATTCCTCCTGGTCTATACGCAAATGATGGGACCTTAGAAGCTAATATAAAAACGCAGATTAATATACAGACTTTGATAGCAGATGATGTTGAGGTCTCACTTAAAAATGATATACTAATGATTACAAGTGGAGAAACAGGCTTAAATTCTAAGATTGTTATCAACACAGATCCTGTTATTTCCAATGCTTTAGCGGATTTGGGGATGGCGACTGTAAATGAAATTGCAGGTGAGGCAGGAAAAGAAACAGGTTCATTAATGAAATTATTCAATGATGTTTTAGAAGCGATAAATTTGGGCGATAACAATGCAATTGGTAACCTCTTGACTGATATAGACCGTGAAATGGAGAATATTCTAAGGGTTCAAGCTGAAGTGGGTGGAAAGCTTAATAGAACAGAACTTACGCTTAGTAGACAAGACCTTGATGTCTACAATTTTACAAAGCTTTTAAGTGATAATGAAGACGCAGATATGGCTGAAACCATAATGAATTTGCAGAATGAAGAAAATGTATACAGAGCATCATTGTCAGGAGGAGCAAAGATTATTCAACCATCACTAGTAGATTTCCTACAGTAAATAAAATAGGTAAAAATAATTATTGAATTTGTATACAAGACATGATTATAATATAGCATACTAACTAGGGATAGTAAAATTATTTCACAGGGAAGTGAGAGAAATGAATGATTTACAATACACGATTTCCTATGCGAGGATTGGAATAAGAACTCAAAATGCTCAGCTTAATATGCAAACTCAAAATGCAAGATTGGAGATTACTTCAGAAAAGCCACTAGTTAAAATGACGTCTTCAAAGCCTCAATTAATAATAGATCAAAGAGAGTGTTTTGCTAGTTCAGGTTTAAAAAGCTATTCTGAGCTAACACAAGAGGCTGCTAATAGGGGGAGGCAACAAGCTTTAGAATTTATAGGAAAAGAAGCTTCAGACGGTAATTTGCTTGCGGCAATAGAACGTGGAGGTAATCCGCTTGCACAAATAGCTAAGCGGGATGCCTACCCTCAGAAACAATTTGGAATGGTATCAATGCCATCTGCTCCACCAAAGATTGATTATATTCCTGGAGAATTAAAGATAGAACCGCCGATACCTAAAATGCCAATACATCCTGGCTATTCAGCTGAGTATTATAGAGGAAAGAGTATATCCCATATAAGGTTGAAATCTATATGGAGCAAATGCCATCATTAAACTTTGAATACAAGGGAAAAAGCATAGATTTGAGTATTTAAATTAAAATTAGTTTAGTTAAATATAGACATAACATAAGCAAACTAATTTTTTGACTACAATATGGAAAATAAAATTTTTGGAGGGATAATATGGAATTAAATACAAGGAATTTTGGTCTAATTAATATTGAAGAAGAAGAAATTATCAGTTTTCCCGAGGGAATACCAGGATTCGTTGACGCAAAAAAATATGTATTGCTTGGGGAGTTAACAATTGACAATCCTTTTCAGTGGCTCCAAAGCGTAGATAGACCAGAAATAGCCTTTGTTGTAACAGACCCCTTTACAATTCTGTCGGACTACATAGTTGATGTTGAGGACTCTGATGTAAAGACA
>QKEK01000232.1 GCA_003251775.1 Clostridia bacterium
ATAGGTCTTATGTATATAAGTGCAGAGAAAAAATTACCTGACCTATATCTGGATATTGTGTCAAATGAATTAAATATAAAAACTGTAAATCAGGTGAGTGATGCATCAGAATTTACAACGTATAATTTCAAGCCTCAGCTTAAGACCGTAGGACCTAAATATGGAAAGCTTTTGGGTAGAATAAGAACGGAACTTGAAAGTTTAGATGGTAATGTGGCTATGAGTACATTAAATACTGGTAAAGCTTTAGAATTTAGCTTTGATGGAGAAAAGGTGACACTTGATAAGGAAGACCTGTTAATAGAAACAACCCATAAGGTTGGATTTATGGCTGAGACTGAGAATAATATTACAGTTGTATTGGATACAAACCTAACAGAGGAATTAGTAGAAGAAGGCTTTGTGCGTGAAATAATTAGTAAGATACAGACAATGAGGAAGGAAGCCAACTTTGAGGTTATGGATACTATAGAATTTTATTATAATAGGAACGAAAGGATAGCTAATATTATAGCTAAACATCAAACCTTAATTTCTGAAGAGGTCTTAGCTTCAAAAATAGAAGAAGGCAATAGCGAAGGCTATACTAAAGAGTGGAAAATTAATGGAGAGGATGTTGTATTTACAGTTGTAAAATAAAGTAGTATATTCATATAATTATTTGGCTAGCATAATGTTTATAATGAGTTTGGGTTCTGATTAAGCAAGAAAGGGGTCTTGAATAGTATACAATGGATATAATTAAGCTTCTAGAGCAGTTAAGTATGCAAAATGGGGTTTCAGGGTTTGAAAAGCAGCTTTCTGAGTTTATAGCTAGTGAATTTAGGCAACATTGTGATGAGGTTCAAGTAGACCATTTTTATAATGTAATAGGTTTAAAAAGGGGATATAGCACAAATCCTAAAAAAATAATGATAACCGCCCACTATGACGAAATTGGGTTAATAGTTACAAGTATTGATGAGCAGGGATTTGTAAAGTTTAGTAATATTGGTGGAATTGATAGTAAAATACTTATGGCTCAGGAGGTTATTGTCCATGGTAGTGAGGAGCTATTTGGCATTATTGGGGCAAAGCCTCCCCATTTATTAGACGAAAGTCAAGCAGGAATAGCAGTAAAGCTTGAAGATATGTGTATAGATTTAGGCATGAGCGTTGAAAGTGTTAAAGCAAAAATCAGTATAGGAGATACTATAACATTTAAAGCTTATCCTACTGAATTAAAAAACAGCCTGTATTCTTCAAAGTCATTAGATAATAGAAGTGGTGTACTCACTCTAATTATGATATTAGAGCAGCTTAAGGGTATTAACCATAGGGATGATGTTTATATAATAGCAACTGTTCAGGAAGAGGTTGGGTTACGGGGTGCTGAAATGGTGGCGTATAGTACTAAGCCTGACTTAGCAATAGTAATTGATGTATGCTATGGAGATACTCCAGAGGTAAGTGAGGATGAAGCATTTAGCCTTGGTAAGGGAGTAGCTCTTGGTGTTGGTCCAAACCTGCATAAGGGGTATACAAATAAAGCGAAACAATTAGCTGAGGAACTAGGAATTGGAATACATATAGATGTGAATCCAGCGTCAACAGGAACAGAAGCTTGGGCTGTTCAAATATCAAGGACAGGAATACCAACTGTACTTTTTTCTAATCCTTTAAGGTATATGCATACTATGGTTGAGACACTCTCGATTAAGGATATAAAGGCTACGGCTAGATTATCAGTTGAGCTAATCAAAGCGGGGGTGATTAATTAATGGATTCAATACAATATAATGCCCTTGAGCAACATAAGGAAGAGCGAAATGCAATAGAAATACTCAAGCAGCTTACTGAAATTAGTGGAGTATCAGGTGATGAGGATAGAGTTCAGGAGTATGTTTGCCAGCTTATTAAGGAGTATACAGATAATATTGAAATAGATTCAATGGGTAATATAATTGCTTTTAAAAAAGGCATTAATAGCAAATTTAAGGTTATGCTCTCTGCACATATGGATGAAGTAGGACTAATTATAACAGGTTATAAGGATAAGCTACTAAAATTCAAAAGTGTCGGAGGTATCGATGAAAGAATTTTATTAAACAAAAGGGTTTCCGTGGGAGATTCAAAGATACCTGGAGTTATTGGTGCTAAGCCTATACACCTACAGAAAAAAGCTGAGAGGACAAAACCAATAGGCATAGACAGTATGTTTATTGATATAGGTGCAGAGGATAAAAAGGAGCTTGAAAGGCTTGTGCCAAGAGGGACATTTGTTGCCTTTGATAGTAAGATGGTTGAGTTTGGTGAAGGGTGTATTAAGGCTAAGGCTTTGGATGATCGTGTTGGCTGTGCTATTCTTATGGATATGATAAGATACAAATTTGATTTTGATTTGTATTGTTGCTTTACTGTACAGGAAGAGGTTGGATTAAGAGGCTCAGCAATAACGACTTATAGGGTTGAACCAGATATTGCTATAGTTGTAGAGGGGACTACGTGTTCTGATGTTGCGGGTGTTGAAGAGCAGTTTCATACAACTAAGCTAAAAGGTGGAGCGGCGTTGTCATTTATGGATAGAACTACAGTTTATGACAAAGAGCTTTTAGATTTTATAAAAAATGTTGCAGAGAGTAATAATATTAAATATCAGCTTAAGAAAACAGTCTCAGGTGGAAATGATTCAGGTAGAATTCAGCGAAGTCTTGAAGGGGTCAGGGTTGCTACTATTTCTATTCCTTGCAGATATATTCATTCACCAGTTTCAGTAATGAGCAAAGAGGATTTTTTTAGTAGTAGAGAGCTTGTAAGGGCTGTATTAAATGAGATAAATAATAAAGGTGGTGTGAACTATGCTTGATATTATAGAAAAGCTGACTCAGGCTTTTGGAGTTTCTGGCAATGAAGCAAATGTACGAAGTATTATACAAGATGAGATTACAGATAAGGTTGATGAGATAAAGGTAGATACATTAGGGAATCTTATTGCCATAAAAAAGGGTAAGGGGAATAGCTTTAAAAAGGTTATGTTGGTAGCTCATATGGATGAAATAGGTGTTATAGCAACTTATATAGATAAAGAAGGTTTTATTAGGTTTTCAAACGTAGGTGGTGTATCACCATATTGTTCTCTTGGGCAAAGAGTTGCATTTCAGAACGGTACGATGGGAAGGATTTTTTATGAAAGAAAGCTTGAAAGCTTAAAGGATTTGAAACTAGAGAAGATGTATATTGATATAGGAGCTGTAAATAAGGAAGAGGCAGAAAAAATAGTTAGTATAGGAGATACAGCATGCTTTTGCGGAGGTTTTGAGCTTCAAAACGGTATGGTGACTTCAAAGGCATTGGATGATAGAATTGGGTGTGCTATACTAATTGATGTTATAAACCATTTTCCAGAGACTGAGAATGAGATATATTTTGTGTTTACCGTACAGGAGGAGCTAGGTTTAAGGGGTGCAAAAACAGCAGCATTTAGTATTCTACCTGATTTTGCCCTTAGTATTGATACTACTGATACTGGTGACACACCTGAGTGTAAAGCTATGGAGGTTAAATGTGGAAATGGCCCTGCTATAAAGATAATAGATAAATCTATTATATGTCATCCTGAGGTAAGGAAAGGCTTGCAGAAGGCAGCTGATACAATAGGTGTTAGGGTACAGTATGAAGTACTTGAGTATGGAGGTAATGATGCAGGGGCTATTCATACGACTGCTGGAGGTATTCCAAGTGGTACATTATCGGTACCTACAAGGTATTTGCATAGCTCAATAGAGACTATTAGCTTAAAGGATGCTGAAGAGACAGCTAGTATAGTTCGAGAGCTTATAAAAGGTAGTGGTCTTCACTAAAATATTTATTATATTTGTTTTATGTTTTATATTTTTAAGAACAGATGTGGGAACTTGTGAGGTTTATTGCATCTTTTTTTTATGAATAACTTTAGTCTACTCGCTATCTTTGATAACGTCGATTTTACTAGTTTTTTGTTGAAAATACACAGGATTCGCGGTAAGTATTTATTATTTATTGTTAAACGTGTCTAATTATTTAATGAATTTTACTTTTTTTTCATATTATTATGATTTTTGATTGAGTATAATATAATATTATTATGTATTAGTTTATGTACAATTTTTATTAGGCTATAATTAAGGAGGTACAAGCAATGTCACACGGACCATCGATTGAATGGAAAAAGGATAATGCTGCAAAAATTAAGTCTCGGTTAGGTATAGTATTATTTATAGTGTATACCTTAGTTTATGCTGGGTTTATATTAGTAAATCTAGTAAATCCAAAGCTTATGGCAATTGATATTGGAAGCCAGAACCTTGCAATTGTTTATGGTTTTGGTCTAATTATTCTAGCTTTGGTATTGGCAGTTATATATAATCACATTTGCAGTAGAGCAGAAGAAAGGCTAAATAATGAGAATGAAACAAATAATAATACAAAAAAAAGGGGGAGTGAATAGTGAATTATCAGGCGTCTCCTTGGGCTATTACAATATTTCTTTTTTTTGTAGCATCTGTATTAGCCATATCATATTATTTTGCAAGAAGAACAAAATCAGCAGAGGGGTATTTTGCCGCTGGTGGTAGTATACACTGGTCAGTTAATGGAGTAGCTTTTGCAGGGGATTACCTTTCAGCGGCTTCTTTTTTAGGCATATGCGGTATGATAGCAACTGCTGGTTATGATGGTTTTTTATACTCAATTGGCTATTTAGCTGGCTGGGTGGTTGCTTTGTTTGTTGTAGCTGAACCAATGAAAAGAATGGGAAAGTATACCTTTACTGATGCATTGGATTCTAAATTCAATTCAAAAGGAATACAATTGATAGCTGCTATTAGTACACTACTCGTATCAATGTTTTATCTTATTCCACAGATGGTGGGTGCAGGCACACTTGTTAGACCATTGTTTGGATTACCACATTGGGCAGGGGTATTAATGGTTGGTGCTATTGTAATCATAATTGTAGCTACAGCTGGTATGGCATCAACTACATATGTGCAGTTTTTAAAGGGTGCCTTGTTAATTATATTCTCTTTGGTTATTGTATTTTTAGTGCTTTTTAATGGCTTGTCAACAAAGCCAGACCAAGGTGGAGATGTTCCATATCATGAGTTTATTAGATTGGAAATAGCTTCGTTTGAGGGTGAGAATCTGTCTTTAGAGGATACCTCGTATTCAGTTAAAAATGTTTGGAATACGAAAAAGATAGGAATTGCAAAGCTTGAAAGAGAAGGAGAGGAATTATTCTTTTCTATAGATAAAAAGAATAATGCTCTTCAGGAGTGCTTATTTGTAACGCATTTGCAAGATGGACAGATTTTATATAACGGTGCACCTAAGGCAGATGAGAGATTCTTTCAGGTTGGTAGCTTAAGCGATATTAATGGTGATAAAAATGGAGAAACAGGAACCTTAAATCTTTTTGATTTTACTGGAACTATTAAAAATAGTAATGTGACTCTTTGGGGTAAGGAGAAGGTAATGGATGGAGAGAATACAGTTGAGGTGTACTTTCCAAAACAGGTTTCTGGTAAGGATGTTCTTAGACCCGGATTAAAGTTTAAGGTTGAAGGTACTACAAAGGACAAGCTTGATTTTGCATCCTTAATGCTGGCACTATTTTGTGGAACTGCTGCCTTACCACATATACTAATCCGGTATTATACAGTTCCAACACCTGCTGATGCGAGAAAATCAACTATAGTTGCAATAGCTTCAATTGGTCTGTTTTACGTATTAACTCTATATATGGGCTTGGGAGCTATGACAAATGGTGTAATTGACTTAACTAATGACAATATGTCAGCTCCATTACTTGCAAAATCCTTTGGGATTACAATCTTTGCAATTATTTCAGCAATTGCCTTTGCTACAGTTTTAGGAACTGTAAGTGGGCTTATTGTTGCTTCTTCAGGAGCGGTTGCACACGATTTAATGGACAGATTTTTCAATATGAAGCTAAGTGATAAGGCAAAAGTCAGAGCTGGTAAGATTTCGGCTGTGGTAGTTGGTTGTATTGCTATGGTACTTGGAATCCTTTTTAAGGATATGAATGTATCCTTTTTAGTAGGTTGGGCCTTTGCTGTAGCTGCGTCTGCAAATCTACCTGCAATACTTATGATACTGTTCTGGAAGAAAACCACTGCAAAAGGCGTAATGGCATCGGTTGCAGTCGGCTTAGTATCGTCATTAACCATTATTTTGCTATCTCAGAATACCTTTAATGATGTATATCATCTGGTTAATGTAAAGTCACCTATGCCTATTAGTAATCCAGCTATAATATCAATTCCCTTAAGCTTTATAACCCTAGTTGTGGTTTCCTTACTCACGAAGAAGGAGCAAGTAGTAGAAAACGGATAATAATATTATTAGGAAGATTAAAGAGCCGTACATGCTAACATAAATAGTATGTTGCATGAAAAATTTTGTTTGTTTTTATTTAGAAGGAGGGAAGATACCCTCCTTCTGATATTAGAACTAAAATTATTTTGTATTGAAGTAGTGTAAATAGACGAGAGTATATTATTTGTTTTGTTAATATATGATAGATTTTGGGTATAAACTAGATATATAATAGGTTTGGTGTTTGTAGGGAGTATAGTATGAAAAGATTTGTATATTATTTTAGTGTTATGTTTTTTTGCCTAATAGCGTGGTGCGTACTATGTGAGAGCATTTCCGTACAAACGATAATATCTGGTGCTTTTACAGGTGTATTAACGGTGGTGTTCATTTTATACTATTATAACAATATAAGTGAAGAGGATATAGTCAATCCTATAAGAATGATAGCATACTACCTGATATTAATTGTTAATGTATACATAGCTGCAATAAAGGTGATGAAGATTATAATATTTAAAAAGGATGGCATAGAGATAGTTGAGACAGAATTAATTACAAAGGGTGCAATCAAGTCTATGCTAGTTGCAAATGCAGTAACATTAACACCAGGAACAGTAACTATAGATAAAGCTGAGGGTAAGCTTAAAGTTTTACAATTCTGTGCTTTAAATAATGATACAAGGCTATCTAGAGTCTTAATTAGACTTGTTGGAGGGGATATGTTTGATTGAGCTGGTCGCTATAATATTATTTGTATTTTTTGTTTTTGTAGCTATTGTTTTTGTATTCAATGGTTCTACAGTTTGGGATAGGCTACTAGGGTTTAATGTATGCACTAGTAAGGTTATTATGATTATCTTATTAATAGCACTCCTTAGTAATAACACCTTTTTGCTTGATGCTGCAATAATCTATTCTTTGGTTGGATTTGTTAGCACTATATTCATATGTAGATTAGTTGCAAATAGAACCAGAAGGGAAAAGAGGGAGCAGTAGTGTGCAAAAGTGTGAAAAATAGGGGTATAGTTAGCAGAATGTAGGTTAGATTTATGGGAGATTATATGCAGAACTTTTGTTTAATTCTAGGCTCAATACTTATATTATTTGGAACACTTTTTATTTTGGTTGGGATTATTGGTATTGTACGTTTAAACAGCTTTTATTCCAGAATACTAGTATGCTCTAATATTGATGTTGCGGGCTTTATAGCCATAGCATTGGGAGTTTCGCTTAGAGCGTACTCTCTTGTTTTTTTTATTAAGATACTTCTAATTATTGTGATTTCATTAATTATTAATCCAATTACGACTCATGAGATAGCCCGTTCTGCTTACGCTAGTGGGCATTCCTTTGGACCTCAAAATTGCAAGAGAAAGGAGTAAAGCTTATATGCTTGAGTTTTTATTTTTGTCACTGATTATATTTGCAATAGTTACGGTTCAAACCAAAAACCTTATAAGAGCAGTAATTTATTTAGGGGGTTTATCTTTGATATGCTCAGTAACATATATTATGCTTGCTGCACCAGACGTAGCACTTGCTGAGGCTGTTATCGGATGTACCTTGTCAACAATTCTTTTTCTTGTGGTATTAAGGAAATACAGGGTATTCAATGTTTGCTTTGTTTACCCGCAAATTAACATAATACAGGAGAATACTAATGTACAAGATGATATGAGCTACATGGATAATGCTAATATAATAAAGCTTGTTGAAAACTACTGTTATTCAAAAGAGTTAGAACCACATATTATATACTCAAATAGATACGAGGATTTAATAACTATAAGCTATCAATATGATATTATTGTTCACCAGCTAGGAAAGCAGTTCTGGCTGTACGGAAGGAAAAGGAACTATCAGGTTATTAACCTCAAGGCGTATATAAAAAAGAATATAAGTGATTTGGAAAAGGATGGGGCTTCAATAGAGTTTGAGCTATTGTAAAGTCGTAAGCGAGGTGAGGCGTTTAGTGAAAATAAGCAAAATTAGTAAAGCTATAAAGGCAAATGATGCCAAAAACGGTTTGCGTAGAATTTTAGTAGCTAGCTTTATACTAGGTATAACCATAATATTTTTATTTTTATATAAGCATATTGGGAGTGTCGATAGTGTTGAGCTTTATAGCTATTACAAAAAAATGTATATACATGATACCTATTCACAAAATGCTGTGACAGCTATATATCTAAATTATAGAGTTTTTGATACATTTTTCGAAGCCTTGCTACTAATGATATGCGTAACTGGTATAATGTACTTTTTTAAAGAAAAAAGCACATATAATAATTCAGAATATAAGGAAAAGAAGCATGAGCTACTTGAGGCAGCATTAAACTTCTTATATCCTATTATAATTGTTTTTGGTATATATCTAATACTTTATGGAAGCAAATCTCCTGGTGGGGGATTTCAAGGAGGAGCTGTTCTAGCCGCGGTTTTTATGTCCAGATATCTAGTTAACCCTGGTGCCATATGGCATGTTGATTCTTTAAAAAACGTGGAGAAGATGCTTTACCTACTTATTGTATCTTTTTCCTCACTGCTAATATTGGCAAATAGCTATATTGAGTTTAAGTCGCTTTATTTAATAATAATGAATTTTCTAATTGGATTTAAGGTTTTTTGTGGACTAAGCATCATATTTTTTTATTTTGCTTATATTGATACAGATAGTTTAGAAAGCTGGTGAGTAAATGTTAAACGGAGAGATTACGAGTATTATTCTTTTTTTTATTGGTGTATATGGTATTATTGCCAGAAGGAACATGGTAAAAAGCATTATTTCTATTGGTATAATGGAGATGGCTATAATTCTCTTTCTTTTATCAGTTAATTTTGAAAAGGGGATGAGAGCACCTGTATCTGGATTGACTAGTAATATTTCTGATCCATTACCTCAAGCGTTAATGATTACAGCAATTATTATAGGAGTAGCAGTAAACGCTATTGGGCTGTCTCTGTTTATTAATATATATCATAAGTATGGTACTACAAACTGGACGAAGGCGGCATATAAGAGGCGACAGGGAGGACGTAAATAGTATGGAGCTATATTATTATATTATAATTCCTGTATTTATAGCAACCTTGGTGTATTTTTTACCTAATAGAGGTTCAAGAATTATAGCCTTTATTATGCAGCTAGCTTTATTTGGTATGTCAGTTTATAACTTTGTTCAGGTTAAGGATAATGGTGTGGTTACTAATTATCTTGGAGGGTGGAGTAATGGCGTGGGTATTGCCTTAAGAGCGGATTCAGAAGCCTCTATATTTATAGTTATGACAACCTTCCTATTTTTGATTACCATTTCATTAGGCATGTTTAAAGAGTATATAGATAACACTTTTATATTTCTATTTGTTATATTAGAGGCATTACTAATAACAACCTTTCTTTCAACGGATCTTTTTAATATTTATATAGTTATAGAGATTTCAACAATAGCAGTTTCTATATTAATAATGTATAAAAGGGACAGTCGTTCAGTATATGACGCATTAATCTACTTTCTTTCCAATATTCTGGGGATGACATTTTTTTTGTTTGGTATTGCATTTATATATAAAATTTTTGGTGTGTTAGATATTTATATAATTGCAGAAAAAATGAAAAACATTAATGATCCTTTAGAAGTAATTCTTCCCTTTGGGTTATTGATGACGGCAGCTTGTCTTAAATGTGCTGTTCTTCCGCTTTTTAGCTGGTTGCCAAAGGCACATGGGACTCCTAGTGCACCTTCTATAGTCTCAGCAATACTCTCGGGCTTGTATGTAAAGGGAGGTATATACCTGTTTATAAGACTTAGAAGCATGTTTCAACCTGTTATTGATATAGACCATTACTTTTTGCTTATTGGAGTTATTACGGCTATTGTAGGTGTTATTCTTGCAATTTTACAAAAGGATATAAAGCTTATACTGGCTTATCACACTGTTTCACAATTGGGCATTATTCTTGTTGGGATATGTGCAGGGAGCATAGAATCTTATTATGGCGCTTTATATCATTGTATTAATCACTCGATATTTAAGGCACTCTTGTTTATTATTGCAGGGATTATAATTGAAAGGTACAAAATAAGAAATGTAACTGAGATTAGGGGTGTTTTTAGAAGAATGCCTGTTGTATCAATAGTAGCTATTATGGCTATTGCGGGTATAACTGGAACACCATTTTTTAATGGTAGTATATCAAAGTATATGATTCAAGCTGGATTAGAGGGGAATTTAATTAAATACTCTATTGTCTTGGTTAACTTTGGAACTATACTTTCGTTTTGTAAATTTCTTTCAATGTTTTTTGGCAAAGATTTTCATAGAGATAAAGGTGTTACTCTAATTAATTTAATAAAAACATTACCAATATTCATAATGGGATTACTTTGCTTTCTATTAGGTATTATGGGAGATGCATTGCTAGAGGTTGTGTTTAATTACAGAATTAGTATTATAAGCTATTCATATTTATTAAAAAGCATATATTTTATATTTACTCTATTGCTAGCAATAGCTTTATATAAATATTTTTTGTCAAGAATACTTAAGCGTCTGAAACCTATAGAGTTTGAGCTTACATTTAATCATATTGCATTATCAATAGTAGTATTCTTTGTAATAACGGTTATTTTTGGTTTAATTTAATACGAAAATTAACTCTTTACCCAAACCAATGCTGGTGATATAATATTTTAGGTAGGTATGTGCAAGAGGGAATTTTTGACATGTACAAGACGTTGAAACTGTGAGGTGTAAGACTTGTATCTTAAAAGCATGGAAATACAGGGCTTTAAATCTTTTGCCGAAAAAATTAAGCTTGAGTTTACTTCAGGGATAACAACAGTAGTTGGACCAAATGGAAGTGGCAAAAGCAATATTTCTGATGCTGTTAGATGGGTATTGGGGGAACAAAGTGCAAAATCCTTGAGAGGCTCCAAGATGGAGGATATCATTTTTGCAGGAACCCAGCACCGTAAGCCTGTAGGCTTTGCAAGTGTATCACTGACAATAGACAATGGTGATGGTGAGCTTCAGGTAGAGTATACAGAGGTGACTATAACAAGAAGAGTATATAGATCTGGAGAGAGCGAATATATGATTAATGGTACCTCCTGTAGACTTAAGGACATTCACATGATGTTTATGAATACAGGTGTAGGTAAGGAAGGCTACTCAATAATTGGACAGGGAAGGGTAGATGAAATACTAAGTACTAAATCAGATGAGAGAAGACTTATCTTTGAAGAAGCCTCTGGGATTATGAAGTATAAGATTAAAAAGCTAGAGGCAGAACGCAAGCTAGAGTATACAGAACAAAATCTTCTTAGGATTAATGATATTGTAAACGAATTAGAAAATCAATTAATTCCACTGAAGGAGCAAGCAGAGACTGCAAAGGCTTTTCTTTCTTTAAGAGAAAAGCTTAAGGAAATAGAAGTGAGCCTGTTTTTGGAGTCTATATCTTCCTGTACGCTAAAAATAACTGAATTAAATGAAAACTATAATCAGATTAAGGAATTAATAGAACAGGAGACTTCTAAGCTAGAGGAAATAACTAGTTCAAATAAGCAAAAGAATGAAAGACAAAATCAGTTAAAGCAGATTATAGAAAAGACACGACAGGAAATTCATGATATTGAAAACAACATTGAGCGTTGTAAGAATCAAATTCAGATAAAAAGTGAAAAAATAGTTAACATAGAGCAAAACAATGAGCGGTTTGAGAAGGATATTCTTGAGCTTGAAACGAGAATATCTGCTCTTTTACAGGAAAAAGAAAAGAAAAATAAGAGAGTTTTGAGCTTAGAGAAAAGCTATAGTGATTTTGAGCAAATGCTAAGTGAGGCTCAAACCAAAATGAACGTGCTTATTCAGGATTTGGATCAGAATGAGAAAAATATTGAATTCTTAAAGCAGTCAGTTATGGACAAGCTTGATTCATTATCTGAGGCAAAAATAAGTCTACATAGTCAAAAAAACCAGATTGAAAGTATTAATTTAAGGCAGGATGCTATTAATAAGCAGCTCAGACAAATTATACTGGAGAAGGATCGAGAATTGATGTTGAAGGAGGATTTAGATGAAAGGCTTCAAAAACTTACTTCTTCAATGAATGAAGCCAGTCTAAGTCTTGTAGAGATAAATAACAGAAATAATATGCTTTCTGAGGAGCTTGATAAGGTAAAGAGTAAACAAAATATCATGCTTAATGAATTGCAAATGAGTAAATCAAAGCTTAAGGTGCTTTCGGATATGGAGCATAATCTTGAGGGCTATAACAGAAGTGTAAAGGCAATTTTACAACTATGTGAGAATTCCAAAGATTTTGGTAAGGGAATATATGGGGCGTTAGCACAGCTGATTGAGGTTGAGGCAAGCTATGAGGTTGCGGTAGAAACAGCATTAGGGGGTGCTTTGCAAAATATTATTACAGAAAATGAATATGATGCAAAAAGGGCGATTGAATATTTAAAGAAAGAAAGACTTGGTAGAGCAACCTTTCTTCCTATTAGTTCTATAAATGGGAAGAGACTTGAACACTATAATGAACAACAGGTTAAAAATGAAGCAGGTTTCTGTGGAATAGCAGCAGATCTTGTCAGCTATGATAATAAATTTATTGATATTATAAATAGCCTTTTGGGTAGGGTTGTGGTTGTGGATAAGATGGATAATGCTATCACTATAGCTAGAAAATATAAGTATTCATTTAGGATAGTTACACTTGAGGGTGATCTTTTAAATTCAGGTGGCTCTATGTCAGGGGGAAGTACTGCCAATAAATCCTCAAGCATACTGAGCAGGCATAGAGTTTTAAAGGAATTAGAAGAGAGTATTAATGAACTAAAGCATAAATTAAATGAATCAGAGGTGCAGTGTCAAAAATACATAAAAGAGCTTAATATATGTGAGGAAAAGAGAAAAGAGCTTGAAAGTAGTATTAATGAATTGAAGCTTACAAAGCTACGAGATGAGAGTCAATTAAATCAGGTTAACGATAATATTAAGAGATTCTCAGCACAAGCAGAGGTTTTGACTAATGAAAAGGAAGAGCTTAAGCAAAATGAAGAAGAAGGCACATTAGAGGTAGAAAAGTACAGTGATGAGATTAAGTCGATTGAAGCTAATATAGAAGAGACTAAAAATACTATCTCTTTGCACCACACAAAGAATAAGGAGACGCAGGCTGTTAGAGATGAGTTGTTAACAGATATTAATGATTATAAGGTATCTATTCATTCTATTTCAGAGAGTATAAGCAATGTTAAAGAGAATATAGAACAAATTGAATATGAGAAAAATGATTTAGTAAATAATATAGCCAGAAGGCAGGAAGAAAGGGACAAAAATCTTCAGAATGTTGAGTCAATAAGAGCAGAAATATTGTCCTATAACAAAGAAATAGAGGTACATACGAAACAGAGAGATGGCAGAAATCTATCTTTAGAAGGACTACTTGAAGAGAATAGGGTACTTGAAGGAGAGCTTGCAGGCATTGTAGAAAGGGTTAATGACATAAATAAAAGCATTATGCTCATGCAGGAAGACTATAATAGGGTTGAGGTGAAAAAGACCAAGCTTGAGTCTGAGCTGGAGGTTTTTAAAAACAAATTGTGGGATGAGTATGAGCTTACATATAATAATGCACTTGAAATGAAGAAAGAGATTTCTAATATAAGAGCGGCACAACAACAAATAAATCAATATCGTAGCGAAATAAGAGAGTTAGGACCTGTAAATGTTGCTGCTATCGAGGATTATTCAAAAACGAAGGAAAGGGCTACCTTTATGAGTAATCAAAAGGAAGACCTTGAATTATCAAAGGACAAGCTATATAAGGTTATACAGGAAATGACATCTATAATGAAAAAGCAGTTTATGGAGCAATTTGAAATCATAAATATAAATTTTAATATTGTATTCAGGGAATTATTTGAGGGTGGAAGAGCTGAATTAAGTTTGGCTGATAAGGAAAATATATTAGAAAGTGGTATTGATATTATAGCTCAACCACCTGGCAAAAAACTACAAAATATGATGCTCCTTTCTGGTGGCGAGAGGGCATTGACGGCAATTGCATTACTTTTTGCAATATTGAAGATGCGTCCTACGCCTTTTTGTATACTTGATGAAATTGAGGCAGCGTTGGATGATGCTAATGTGTTTAAGTTTGCTCAGTATATAAAGCGATTTACTAAGCAGACACAATTCGTCGTAATTACACACAGAAAGGGAACAATGGAGGTTGCAGATACTTTGTATGGTGTAACCATGCAGGAGCATGGTGTTTCAAAGGTTGTATCAATGAAGCTGGAAGCATAAAGCATGAAGTGAAAAGTAAAGTATGAAGCATGAAGTGAAAAGTAAAAAGTAGAGCGTAATATTGATTTTTATAAAATGCTTAGTATATATAAGTATTAGTGGAATGATTAAATAGAAGGTTTTAAGGAGTGGTTTAATGGGATTTTTTGAAAAGCTAAAAAATGGTCTGAAGAAAACTAGAGCAGAGATTACGGATAAGATTGATAAAATACTGGTTTCTATGGGGAAGATTGATGAAGAGTTATTTGAGGAGCTTGAAGAAGTACTGATATCAGCTGATCTTGGTGTGGAAACCACGATGGAGATAGTTGAGGAGCTTAGAAGGAAAGTAAAAGAGAATAAGGTTACCCAAGCTGTAGATGTAAAGGAGTTACTTAAAGACCAGCTAGCCAATATATTAGGTGATGAAAAAGGTGAGCTTAGTTTTAGTACTACACCATCTGTAATAGTAGTAGTAGGAGTAAACGGTGTGGGAAAGACAACTTCTATCGGAAAAATATCATACCTATTAAAACAAATGGGAAAAAAGGTTGTTATAGCTGCTGGTGATACTTTTAGAGCTGCTGCTATTGAGCAGGTAGAGGTATGGGCAAATAGAGCTGGTGTAGATATAATAAAGCATTCAGAGGGAGCTGACCCATCTGCTGTTATTTTTGATGCCATTCAGGCAGCAAAGTCAAGAAAGGCAGATGTACTGATTTGTGATACAGCGGGTAGATTGCATACGAAGAAGAATTTAATGGAGGAATTAAAAAAGATATATAGAGTAATAAAAAGGGAATTACCAGAGGCAGATATGGAAACCTTGTTAGTTCTAGATGCTACTACGGGTCAGAATGCAGTAACACAAGCAAAGGTTTTCTCAGAAGCGGCGGCAGTTACTGGTTTGGTTTTGACAAAACTTGACGGAACTGCAAAAGGCGGTATTGTTATTGCTATAAAGTCTGAGTTAAATGTACCAGTAAAGCTAGTTGGTGTTGGGGAACAATTGGATGATTTGCAGTGGTTTGATTCCAAAGAATTCATAGAAGCGTTATTTTAATTGATAAATGGGAATGTACTACGTTGCAACTCAATATATTACATTCCCATTTGATATACGAACATGAATAAACTATTTATGCATTAACACATTTTTTCAAAAATTCTAATATCCATATTTTGACATCTGATACAGTAAGCTTACTTAACACTTCTTCGGAGATATTGGTATTTGATGTTATAATAGAGTGATAGTCTCTGTGACATTGTCTAAGAGCAGAGTATGCATTTATCACAATTTCAAATGTAATGTTGTAAACAAGTCCCATATTATATAGCTTAGTATTTGAGAGCTCTTTATATGCAGACTCAACGTATGTAATCATTTCGTCATAATTTCTTGATTCAACTAGCCCCAGCATATAATTATACGAAATATCAATGAAGCTTGGGTAGGAGGATTTACGGGCTACTATATCATAATAATAAATAATTTTACCTTTAGGCTTTATTATGCTATATGTTTGTATTCTTACTGCATGATTATAGGATACTGGAAGAAACTCAAAATCTTCTACCATTTCTCCTACTGTAATAAGTGGCAATTCACCAATGCTTCTACGTAATGCCTCTTTTCTAATGTCATCCAAAATGCCTATAACCTGTTCCTCCCATAAAATATCAAGGAAGAAAACCATTACAGCCCTACTATCTCTGTCATAGAATACAAAGCCCTCTTCATTATCCACAGCTTCATAAAAGTATTTTTCTAACCAGTTATAGGGTATACATACCTCAGATGAAGGACCGCATATTGATTTAAAGTCTATTACTGCTACCTGTAAGGGTCTGTCTAAAAATTCATACTCAGAAAAATAATTATTTTGATTTATTTCTTCAATTGTCAATTCATTATTAACGAATCTATTTAATAGCTCATTTGTATTATTTCTAGTGGTATTATTTTTCTTAGAAAAAATAAAATCTAACATAGCACCCTCCTTAAAACATATGATTAATTTTATCATTATTTTTGTAAAAAGACAACTGCAATGATTATTTTTTCCCATTTATCTATTAGCTTAATCAAGTAGATAATATTTTGTTTTTACAATCTAACGCTACTGCTATTCTTTAGGCTTTTTATTATTAAATATCAAGGTTCTTATAACAGAAATAATATCCTCTGGTAAGGGAGCAGATAACTCTACTAGTTTATTATGATAAGGGTGAATGAATTTAACCTTATGGGAATGTAGTGCTTGCCTGGATATCAGATTTGTAGTTTCTTCTGAATATAGTGTATCACCTATAAGTGCGTGACCAATAGCTTTACAGTGAACGCGTATCTGATGAGTGCGACCTGTTTCTAAATCAAATCTCATTAGTGACATTTGGTTGTAGGATTTAATAACCTGATAATGTGTGAGGCTAGGATCACCCGTTGGACAGACAGTTCGTTCAATTATACTATCTCCCTTTCTGGCTATTGGTAGATTAATTGTACCACTTTGCATTTCAGGTGTGCCAAATACAATACCTAAATATTCCTTTTTAAATACTCTGGATTTCATTTGCCTAATCAAGCGATCCTGTACATACTGATTTTTAGCAAAAATAATGATGCCAGTGGTGTCTTTATCAAGCCTACTGACAGGCCTGATTTTACTGTGAATATTATTTTGATTATAGTAATGGGATAGTCCGTTGGCAATAGTACCCTCTTGATGCAATATAGAAGGGTGAACGACAGTGTTAGCTGGCTTGTTTAAGACTATTATACACTCATCCTCAAAGAGGATGTTAAGCTGCATAGGTTCTGGTGTAATTTCTGTATTGGACTCAATAAAATCTATATTAACTGATATAGAATCATTATAATTTACATGGTCAATAACTCTTATTGGTGAGTTATTGCATAGTATTCTATTATCACTTTTGAGCTTAACAATAAGATTCTCTGAGATTTTTAGCTTTTCCTTTAGTATGTATTTTACTGTACAGTTATCATCAGCTTCTTTAACAAGATAGGTTAGTAACAAAATATTGTCTCCTTATTAATTTTATTTACTTCGTGTAAAAATACTAGTGTTCTTTGGTATATAAAATGATAGCATTAATTATTGTAAATTACAATAATACTATTGTGATTGTGTAACTATTCAGACAATATTCTTTTATATATGTTTTACTGTTGCTTTTAAGCACTTATGTTCAGAACTATACTTCAAATTTATGTTAAGGGAAGTGATGAGGCGCTTGAGTTTTACAAAAAGGCTTTTGATGCCAAGATTGGTTTTGCTGATATAGACAAAAATGGTACAGTCCTTCATAGGGAGCTTGACGTTTGCGGACAGGCTATTGCAGTTGGTGAGGCTCATAACACCACACGTGCGGGTGGAGATAAAAGGATTACGGGTAATACCATGCAATTCTGCATTCAATTTGAAGAGGGGCAGGAAGATAAGGTGCGTAACGCATATGAAACCATGCTTGAGGGTAGCGAAATCATTACACCGTTTGGTGAATTATTTTTTAGTCCTTGCGGCGTTGAGTTGATTGACAAATATGGCGTCTGGTGGTGTCTGTTTGTGTAAGGTAGCACAGAGAATATGAGATATATAGGTAAATAAGGATAGATAATAAAAAGCAGTATTATAATAATGGATGCTAGGTAAGCCTCGGGCAATAATTGTTATCAATAAAGGAAATAATTGACACCAACACTCATAAGGATATATTATAGTATTAGAAATTATAATATTAGTGATTATGGAGGTGGAATAATGAGTCGTAGGAAAATCAAAATGTTCTCAATAATAGTACTAATCATAACCTTATCTTTGGTATGTCAAATTGGTGTTTTTGCAGGCAGTCTTGGTGATAGTGTAGGCATAAATACATCTTTTCAAGCGAATGATTATCTTTTATCACAAAATGGTCAGTATAGAGCATATTGGCAGAGTGATGGTAATTTTGTAGTTTATAATAGTAGCTGGCAGCCACTTTGGGCATCAAATACTTCTGGTTCAGGTAAACGTTGTCGATTCGAGGATTGTGGTAATTTAGTTATTCGTGACTACGAAGTTATACAAAAAAGAGTTTTAGTAGGCGTTAATAATGGAACAACACCTGTGTATCAGTTTATTAATGTATATAAAAATGAAAATAATACTACATACAAAAAAAGAGTTGTAACTGAACTTTATATTAATGCTAATACTCTTGATATAGTAACCCAACTATATGATTGGATTAATGTTTCAGTATCTCCAACACCAAATACTAAAACTCAGTATGTAGGTACACATGCAGTGAAAGACCCTAATTTTGGTGTAGTGTGTTATAAAGACTTAGTAAATATACCTAAAAATGAAGTGATATGGTATTCGCACACCGAAAGCGGATATACAGCTGGAAATGTATTGATTATGCAAAATGACGGTAACCTAGTTATATATGATGAGAATAACAATCCTGTATGGGCTACAGGAACTAATCAATAGAAATTTAGTTTTATGAAATTCTAAGCCTTATTAAATTTTTTGAAGCTGTTGCACTAATAGATAGTGTAAAGCTTCTTTTTTCTTGTGCAACAATAAAATTCGTAAGCTGTTCACTATGTAGCAAGTCTTCACATAAGAGCTTAAAAGCTTTATTAGAAAAGTTGAAGTCTGAATAGTTACTATAATACTGACAACGCAATTAGATTATTTATATATAACTGGACATATACCATTGTTTCTGGTATATTGAGTTTATTGCGTTGTTATATATGCATATGCTATTTTGCGTTATTTTGAATAAATATACTTAAACACTGCACTTGTTGAGCATAATTTTCTGTAATATATAGCATCACAAAAAGCTTATTTAATAAAGGCTTAGTGTACAAAGAAATATTTAAGGTGATGGTAGTATGAATACCGTATTGGTAGCAATTAATGCAAAGTATATACATTCTAATCTTGCTGTTTGGTATTTCAAGGCGAATTGCAATGTTGATTGTGGAAATATTGAGGTTCTGGAGTTTTCAATAAATGATAATATTAGTCATATGTTAGCTGAGATTTATAGGCACAGACCTAATAATATAGTTTTTTCATGCTATATATGGAATATAGATATGGTATTGAAACTAATAAAAGACCTTAAAAAAATAGATAATAGTATAAAGATTATTATAGGAGGTCCTGAAGCTTCTAAACTAGAATGTGATGGAATTAGGTGGGATTTTATTGTGAGGGGGGAGGGGGATATAAAAATTCCTACTCTACTAAGGCATATTAAAAGCCACTCGTATGAACATGAATTTTTCCTTGAGCTAGGTGAGAATACTTTAGTTAATGACCTGAATACCATAAAATCTCCTTATACTGAGGAAATGTTAAGACGTACAAAAAATAAAATAGTGTATTTTGAGGCTTCCAGAGGGTGTCCTTTTAACTGTTCTTATTGTCTTTCCTCAACAATTAAAGGTGTAAGGTACTTTGATATTGAGAGAATAAAGAATGAAATTACTTTACTAGTAGAAAATAATGTCAGACAGATAAAGTTTGTAGATCGTACATTTAACTGTAATTTAGAGAGAACTAAGGAAATACTGAGGTTTATACAAGGATTTGAAAACAAGAATATTAATTTTCATTTTGAGATTTCAGCAGGAATTTTCGATGATGAGCTTTTTTGTATAATTGAGCAATTTAAAGAGGGGCTTGTTCAGTTTGAAATTGGTATACAAACAACTAATTTAGAGACACTCAAGGCTATTAATAGATACAGTGATTTAACTAATGAGCTATCAAACATAAGAAGGTTAGTTTCATTAAAGAATATACATATCCATGTTGATCTAATTGCAGGTCTTCCATATGAAGACTTTGATAGGTTTATGGTATCATTTGATACTGTGTATAAGCTAGAGGCACACCATTTCCAACTAGGCTTTTTAAAGCTATTAGAGGGTACTGATATTTGTAGAGATGCAGAAATGTATTCATATGTTGCAAAGGGTTATGCACCATATGAGGTTTTGTGTAATGCATTTATAACCTTTGATGAGATTTGTTATTTAAAGGATATTGAAGAGTGTCTGGAGCGGTATTATAATTCTATGAGATTTACTTTTTCCTTGAAGTACATTATTAAATGCTTTTTTGATGACAGCCCATCTGCCTTTTATAAAGCATTTGCCTTTTATAACAGAGAGAATGGCTTTCTGGAGCGGTCACTATCAAGTAGAGAGCTGTATACCGTTTTTATGGGATTTATTGACTCTAATTATAAAGAACAAATGATAGGGGAGAGATATGTGGTATTAGAGCTCTTAAAGCTTGACTTTTTGCTTTCTGATAAATCAATGAAAATACCTGAAGGTATGAATGATTTTGATAAGCTTGAAATAAAGTCTTTTACATTTGAGTTTCTTAAAAATGAGAGTAATATAGATAAATACCTCAATTCTTTTACAGGTATAGCACCAAAAGAAATATTTAAGCAGGTTTTTATATTTAAGCTTGAATTAGACTCCAGAGTCTTGAGAGATTTTGTACTAGGAGATTCTTTTATCACTTCTACCGAAGAAATTACAGTGGATGGACACAAAAAGGAAATTGATGACTATAGACTGTCTTATGATAAATATGACAAATTTAATATAATTAATATATATGATGAGCTAGTAGTTCTTATAGATTATTCTAACAAAAATAAGGTTACTGGTCTTTATGAATATAGGTTTATAGAGAAACAGGATTGGAATGAAAAGTAAAAGGGATGTTACTAAACATCCCTTTACTGATTATAGAATAATTATATTACTTTTTGATATCTGAATTTCATTATGCTGTTTTTATAGCCTTAACAGCTGCGTCTGCTGCTGATGCAGCATCTGGGGTATAAATGTCAGCCTTAATGCTATTGCAGAAGCTTTCAGTAACTGGTGCACCACCAACCATAATAGTTACTGTATCTCTTATGCCAGCTGCCTCTGCAGCCTTTACTACGTTTTCCATTTCTGGCATAGTAGTAGTTAGTAGTGCTGAGCATACAATGATTTGAGCATCATGGTTTTTTGCTTCTTCAATGAACTTTTCTGCTGATACGTCAACTCCAAGGTCAATAACCTCTAGACCTTTACCTTCCATCATCATTCTTACAAGGTTTTTGCCGATATCGTGAAGGTCTCCCTTTACAGTACCAATAACAGCCTTACCAACAGCCTTAACACCAGCCTCCTGTAATAGTGGCTTTAATAATTCTGTTCCCGCGTTCATTGCTCTTGCAGCAATAAGTACGTTTGGTACATATACTTCGTTTTTCTTAAACTTCTCTCCAATAATACTCATACCGTCTAAAAGACCCTCTTGTAATATGGTTTTTGCATCTATTCCTTCATCAATAGCTTGTTGAACCAATTCTTTCACATTTTTTGCTCTTCCTTGTTGTAGAAATTCTGAAATCTCCTTTAAAATACTCATAATATCACCTCATAAAATTTTGTTTATTTATATTTTAATCTGATGTAGTTTTATCAGATTTGACCTCTTTTTTCCTTGAATTTTCCTGGGCTTGTTCCAACTATTTTTTTAAAGACCTTTGAAAAGTAGCTCTGGTCTTCAAAACCTACTAAACTGGATATATCTACTAATTCTATATTGTTTCCTAATAATAGCTTCTTACTCATTTCAATTCTGTAGTTATTGAGATATGCATTAAAGGTAGTTCCTATTTCCTCTTTAAACACCTTACTAAAATAGGAAGGGCTTAAGTATACGTGTGATGATACTTCTTCTAAGGATACCTTTCGCATATAGTTTTTTCTTATGTAATCTACAGCCTTATATATAGTATCTATATGCTTAACCTCGGCTAAATTAAAAACACAATCTGTAAATCTATCCATTATTTTAGAAAGCCAATATGTCAGCTCTTCTATGGTATTAAATTTACTAATTTGATTTAAGTAATTATAATTTAATCCGAAGATTTGTTCTATTTCTGCTCCTCCTTCTAAGGCTGCTCTCGACAATAAAACTATTAGCTCTAATATTCTTGCCTTTATTAGATTAAAATTATTGCCAGAAGAAAAGAATATATGTCCCAAAATCTCATTTAATAGCTTTTGTGCTTCTGTCTTATCTCCTCTGGAAATCAACAATAGTAGCTTCTTTTCTTTTTCTATTGGGTATAAGGCGTGTTCTGTATCTCCTCCAAGTGACTTTATGTAGTGTATATACTGAGATATGTCTGATTGCTGCTTTTGTAGCTCATGATTCTCATTATCTACAGTATTATCAGATATACTAGTAGCTACCATTGAAAGTATTTCTGATAGACTATTTACTTTTTCTGTGTCAACTAGTGGTACTTCCTTAAGGTATTGTCTTATCCTTGTCATGTTACTGGCAGTTACATGATACTTCCTTATTATATCCTCAATCAAAAACTCATCTGGGTCTACCATTTGTACTGGTCCAGCAATTAACGCCCCTCTTACCATACCATCTATTCTAATTGGTGAGGCCCAATGAATAAGCCCCATTGGGCAGAAAAACACATAAACTCCACCAAATCTTTCAGATTGATATGTTCCATATAGGTGTGCGGCTGAACAATTATGCTTGCCTCCAGTTAAGGTTTCTATATTATTGCAGAACTCACATGTTCCATTGCACGCGTTTTCTTCGTATATTTTTTTACCTAAAGCATCAATTATAACTGTACGAATACCTGTTGAAATTACATAGTGTCGGGTACTTTTTTTTGCCTTTTCAAAATTAAATCCGTAATCAGTATGTGCAATGCCATCCATAAAATCCCTCTTTCCGTATGGGTAGTAAACCTTAAGTTGCTATGCTTATACTAATGTTACTACAAAAAACAGACCTTGTAAACGCATACATATCCATAAGCTTTTTACGTTGTTACATATTTATGCAAAGCTAAACTCAACAATTGCAGTATTTAAGTATATTTATTCATAACAACGTAAAATAGCGTATAAATATACAATAACGCAAAATACTCATCAACGGAAATCTTGTATTTCTAGCACGCTCTAATATTACAATATTTATTACACTGAGTATTGAAATATTTTATTCTTTATTGGATTATTTTATTTTTATCACATATTATTTTAGTGCTTAATATAAATATTAAGCATCATAATTAAAAAACATGTTATCTGTATAGCTTGTTACAAAGTTCAAGGAAGAAGAAAGCTCAAGATATTTTGTCTTATATTTAAGCGTTTGTGTACGGGCAATCTGACTTTTAGAGAGAAGAGCTAGTACCGCTCCAGCTCCAGCTGCATTGCCTATAGCCTTTATTCTTCCATTTAATGCGTTGGGTAAAAGACCAAGTATTAGTGCATTCTGTATATTGAGAAAGCTTCCAAAGCCTCCAGCTAGATATACCTCCTTTATATTCTCTATTGAATTACCTGACTCGGAAATTAAGGTTTCTATACCTGCTGCAATGGCTGCTTTAGCATTTTGGAGTTCTCGAATATCATTTTGAGTAATACATATATTAAGGGCATCATCAAGCTTAAAGGCAGGAAGTCCGTCTAGATGATGGAGATATTTTTTGTATTGTAGGTTGTATTCGGTGAGCTCCTCCTCTGATATAATACGTCCTGTTTCGTCTATAAACCCATATTTAATCATTTCTGCAACAACGTCAATCAGCCCAGAACCACATATGCCAATGGCTTTAGCATCATTGATTGTTGAATAATTAATCACACCGTTTTCAAAACGAACAGAAGAAATAGCACCTGATATACCACCACAACCATATTTTATGTTTGCTCCTTCAAATGCAGGCCCTGCTGCTGTGGAGCATGTATATAGGGCATCTTTATTTCCTAAAACTATTTCTCCATTAGTCCCAATATCAATAAGTAGCGTTGTTGTTTTTTTTCTGTCCATACCTGAAGAGATAATAGCTCCTACTGTATCTGCCCCTATATATGCTGAAATGGAAGGGAGGATTACAAGCTTACCACTGTTGTTAATTTCTATACCTAACTCTGAGGGTTTAAATTTATTTATTAGAGTAGTCACAGGGATAAATGGAGACATCGCAATATTACGTGCATCTAATGCCATAAGAAAATGTAGCATAGTTGTATTACCTACAATGGTCATTAAATAAATCTCATCGGAATTAATACCTGCATCTAGACACATTTTTGTTACAGCTTGATTAAGGGCATTAATAATTAATTCATGTATTTCAAGCTTGCTATCGTTGGATTTTAAAGTATGGTCTATACGCGTAATTACATCAGCACCAAATTTGCTTTGTGGGTTTAACAAAGAATAGGTACTAATTGCTTTTCCAGTTGACAAATCATATAAATAAGTAGCTATAGTAGTTGTACCAATGTCTACAGCAACGCCGTAAAATGAATCATCAGGTTTATACTGTTCTATACTTATAATTTCGCCATCTTCTATAATAGCAGTTACTGTGTCATTACAGCTATTGATTTGTTCAGGAAGACTTCTTAAAAGCTCTAATGATGGTTGGTAGGTTTTGATTTCTTTATTCATTAAAACTGGATAGCTTGATTTGGTACTCAAGTGAAGGCTTTGCAATTTTCACCTGCTTCTTATTAATTAATGGATTTGGATTAACCCTATTTATATTAAAGCTTGTCATAATCCTGCTACTTGTTTCTTCTGTAAGAAGAAGTATGGTAGTATTATGTAGTAAGGTATATGTACACGCAAGGCGGTATCCCTCAGATAATTGTGAAATACTAAACAGCTTTTGCTCCTGTTTATTTGGACTTAAAGCAACGTCC
>QKEK01000019.1 GCA_003251775.1 Clostridia bacterium
TTGACCATAATATCTTATATCTTCAATAAATTCAAACTCACTTTTCTTAATTAAATAGCTTTTAAAGTCAATTATTTCATTATCATATACATTATATAGCATAACTTCACCATCTTTCTCAAAAAACAAACCATAAAGAGACTCAATAAAAAAAACATTCTCAGGTTTCAACTTCAATGCAGCTTCATAAGCTAATTTTAAAGGGCTATCAACACAAAATCCTCCACTATGAAGTCCCTTAGACCAATAATTTCCATCCCAATAAATAAATAAAATGCCATAAGGAATACTATCATGTAATATATAAGCTCTGAATGATGTTTGCTTTAACTGTATAAAATCAACCAAATTATCATCCATTGAATAATTCTTTGCTTCTGCTTTAAATTCATATACAGGTATTACTTCAAGATAAAATAGCTTTGAATCATCAATACTCTTAATTTTTCTTATAGGATTTGAATATGAACAATTGCTAAAAGCCAATCCTTTCCATCCTTCATATTTCCATTCAATATTTGCCAAATACTGAGCACTATCCATTGTAAGTTGTTGCGAATTTACTTTCAATATTAGTACTAAAAGTAATAGTGATATAAGTTCTCTTTTCATCTTTTCATTCCTGTTATTATTACTGAATTTGTCATTATAGCTCTAAACTCATCATACTCTTTAAATTGATATTCATTCCTTTCTTTTGGGGATGGATCTATATACTTTACATATTGCGTCCCATCTTCGTCGAAACCTACTCCTGTTACTATTACTGCATGATTACCATGTATCTGAACCAACATTGGGTTTGTTTTAAGAATATCACTCATTTGCTCATATTCTCTAAAAGTATTATCAGATTTATAAAAATAACTATATGTGTAAGTATTTTTCACAAAGGTTTCGAAATCTGCACCTTTATCCACTGCTTTTCCATGTGTCTTTTTTGCCCAATATCGTTGATCATAATCGCATGGCCCCCCATAGTAATTATTAAGCATTTCTGCAGTTGCATACATACACCAGTTAGGTTTACTTTGAATTTCTCTTCCTATATTCCCGGGCACTTCAGACTCCCAGGTGATATGTTCGTCTCCGGTGTTGCTACTAAAACCACCTGCTCCGGTTTCATCCTTTGGTTTTACAAACATTTCATCAATACCTTTTCCCAACGCTCCGGCATCCCACATCCAAGAATTCTTATTATCTTCACCATACGTAGCATAAAATGGGTTATATACCTGAAAACCGGTTCCAATATAAACAAATGTGTTTAAAACAAGAATAGCAGGAGAAACAACTGCTCTAAAAAACATCCCAAACTCTTCAAAAAGCTCCCCATTTGGATCAGTATATTTCAACGGATTATTTAAACAATAGCTATAGCGATTATAATTCTGGCTATTACCCGGTTGCTGAACATATTTGTCGGGCGACAACATTCTTCCTAAAATAGGATCGTAGCAACGGCCATTCATATTAATTATATCAATATTATCGAGGTGTTCGTGTCCTGTGTAGCCTCGCCTTGTTATACTGCTTGTAATGGCAAATTGATAAGTCAGGGTTACAGGATTGTTTCTTCGCCCCCATGCATCGTAGCTGTAGCTTTCATAAAAGTTATTCCCTTTGAGCCCTACTATAGAGCCAAGATGGTCAGTATGTACTGCATACATATTGGTCTCGCCATCTTTTATCTGATATATTGCAGCCAGCCCGGCAGGTGCTTTTATATAATAAGTTTTTGTCTCTTTTCCACTGATATTATCAACTTCACGCTCGTAGTTTCCGTGGTAGTAAGTTGTATACTGCTTTATGCTGTTTTTATAATATTCCATCCGCAAGTCCGTATTCAAAGGCGTATTTGTGAATACCTCTCTGTTCTAAATTATTTTATAGTATCTTTCATTTGACCATGATATCTAATTACAATATCTATCATCTCAACGTCATTATTCAAATAATCTCTAAAACTAATTATTCCATTATCATAACTATACACCATAACTTCACCATCTTTCTCAAAAAACAAACCATAAAGAGCATCAATAAAAAAAATATTCTCAGGTTTCAGCTTTACCACAGCTTCATAAGCTAATTTTAAAGGACTATCAACACAAAAGCCTCCACTATGAAGTCCCTTAGACCAATAACTTCCATCCCAATAAATAAATAGAATGCCATAAGGAATACTATCATGTAATATATAAGCTCTGAATGATGTATGCTTTAACTGTATAAAATCAACCAAATTATCATCCATAGAATAATTCTTTGCTTCTGCTTTAAATTCATATACAGGTATTACTTCAAGGTAAAATAGCTTTGAATCATCAACACTCTTAATTTTTCTTATAGGATTTGAATATGCACAATTGCTAAAAGCCAATCCTTTCCATCCTTCATATTTCCATTCAATATTTGCCAAATACTGAGCACTATCCATTGTAAGTTGTTGTGAATTCACTTTCCATACTAGTACTAAAAGCAATAGTGATATAAGTTCTTTTTTCATCATTTCATTCCTGTTATTATTACTGAATTTGTCATTATAGCTCTAAACTCATCATACTCTTTAAATTGATATTCATTCCTTTCTTTTGGGGATGGATCTATATACTTTACATATTGCGTCCCAT
>QKEK01000055.1 GCA_003251775.1 Clostridia bacterium
TAAGCTACGCCTTCTAATCTACTCAGCCATTTTATAAGTCGGCACCATAACCTGAACATATTCCTTAATCTTATCTGAATCCACCTTTACAGTACGTGCAAGGATCTCAATTTCCCTCTTAAGCATCGCCATATCCATATACAATGGCTGTGCCACAAAAATCTTGTTATTATCTGTAGATTTTAGACCCTCCTCTGACATAAGTAGCTCCTCATATAATTTCTCGCCAGGTCTTAGACCAGTAAACTTAATTTTTATATCAATATCAGGCTCAAAGCCAGACAGGCGAATCATGTTGCGTGCCAGATCATGAATCTTAACCGGCTCACCCATATCCAAAACAAAAATTTCTCCGCCCTCTGCCATAGCACCAGCTTGCAGAACTAGCTGGACAGCCTCAGGTATAGTCATAAAATACCTATTTATCTCAGGGTGAGTAACCGTAACAGGTCCACCCTGTTCAATCTGCTTTTTAAACAAAGGAATAACACTACCATTACTTCCAAGCACATTCCCAAATCGAACAGCTACAAACTCTGTCCTGCTGTGTAGGTCATAGGTCTGTATAATCATTTCAGCTATACGCTTGGTAGCTCCCATGATATTAGTTGGATTAACTGCCTTATCCGTTGAAATTAACACAAATCTCTCTACACCATGCTTGTCCGCACACTCAACTACATTTAGCGTTCCAAAAACATTGTTTTTTATTGCCTCTGCTGGATGTGCCTCCATTAGTGGTACATGCTTATGTGCAGCAGCATGAAATACTATATTCGGTTTATGTACATCAAAAACCTCGTCAATACGTTCCTTTTCTCGAACGCTAGCTATTATCACCTCAAGCTCAAGCTCTGGATAATCAGCTTTTATCTCCTGCTCAATTTCATAGGCATTGTTTTCGTAATTATCCAGAATTATTAGCCTTTCTGGCTTAAATAGAGCAATCTGTCTGCAAAGCTCTGAACCAATAGAGCCTCCTCCGCCAGTGACCAATACCGACTTATTCTGAATAAAATCATACACATCAGGATTACTCATATTTATCGGATCTCTACCTAATAAATCCTCAATATTAACATCTCTAATTCTTTTTAGTATAACTGACTCATCTATCATCTGAGAAATGGTAGGAAGGATTTTTACCTTGCACCCTGTCTTTGCACATTCTTCATATATCTGATTTAGCTCCTTTGTCGAAACAGACTTTATGGCAATAATGATTTCGTCAATCCTATAATCCTTAGCCACCTCTGATAAATCGCTATTGCTACTAATAACTGGCACACCATTTAGCTTTTTCCCAACCTTGTAAACATTTTTATCCAGTAAAACTACAGGTCTACCGTTTAATTTGGGATTAATCAATAACTGCTTGATAATAACTGCTCCAGTATCCCCAGCACCATAGATTAACACACGCTTTATTCCTTTAGAAAAGATTGCTTCCTTGCTTAAGTATTTCTGACACACCCTATAAGCCAATCGTGAGCCTCCAATTAGAGTGATATCCACAAAGAAACTGACTACAAACACGCTACGTGGAACATGAATAAATAGCAAATTATATGTAAAAAGTGTTGCGTTACCTATAAACAGCGATGTTGTGACTAACACAAGCTCATAAATACTAGCGTATCTCCAGAGAGTTTTGTACATTTTGAATATAAAGAGTAATATCAGCTTAACTCCAATAAAAATAACTAAATTGTGATAAAGAAAGTCAATGTATTTTCTAGACATACCATTAATTATAAAATCAAATCTAACAAGTAAGGAAAAGACTAAAGAAATACCTAATAGCACAAAATCTAATACTACTAATCTAATACTACTAGCGAATAATATTTCACCCTTTTTTTCATGAACATTACACCCCTTATGAACAATTAGCATTTTAAAAACCCCGCCCGCATAGCAAATAAATAATCTAATACAAAATTATACAAAACACAAATTATCTAATTTTTTATCTTTATAAGGAATCACACAACCAACATTTAACTTATTTAAAATTATAATTATTAATATATGTTATTTAAACTTTTTAACTGTATACATATCTATTTATTCCTGATTGCCATAATAATAGCTATAGTATTTGTAATCATAGTAACCACCACTGTTCTTTTTATCTATCTTTGTTAGAACAGAGCCTAGTATCTTAGCACCAACATTCTGTAGCGATTTTGCTGCCTTCTTTGCCATCTCAATATTTGTTTCACCCGCAGCTATAACCAAAACCACGCCATCCACGTATGTTCCAATAATTGCAGCATCTGTGAGCTGTGCCACAGGCGGTGCGTCTATAATTAGCATATCAAATTTTTCTCTAAGCTTTTCAATAAGCTCCTTCATCTTCTTTGAGCTCAAAATTTCAGAGGGATTAGGAGGAATAACCCCAGAAAAAAGAAGAAATAAGTTAGGTATTTCGTCAACCTCTTTAAGGGTTTCAAATAATGGCATTTCCTCTATAATATTTTCAGTAATACCATAATTATTTGGCATAAGAAAATACTTATGGAGCTTGGGTTTCCTTAAGTCGGCATCTATTAGCAGTACCTTTTTGCCCTCCTGTGCCATACAAATAGCCAAATTTGCTGCAGTAGTAGACTTACCTTCTGCTGGTCCGGCACTAGTTATCACTATAGCCTTAACCTCAGTGTCAACACTACTATAGTGAAGATTTGTACGAAGTGCTCTGTAGGCTTCGGTTGCTGGAGCTTTAGGATCAAGAATTGATATAAGATTTTTACTTACTCTTTCTTCTAGCATGCTTTATATTTCTCCTTTCTCCTTCAAACTTAGGTATTTCTCCTATAGTATTAATGCCCAAATATTTTTCTATATCCTGAGGTCTCTTAATGGTATGGTCAAGAAACTCTAGTACAAATATTATGAATACCCCTAGCATTATGCCTAGAACTGAAGCAACTGCGACATTCATCTTCTTATTTGGCTTTATCGGATGATTTGGCACCTCTGCTACATCTATAACCTGTACATTTTTAACATCAATAATCTCCTTAGCCTTCTTTTTTATTTCTTCTCCAAGCTGATTTGTAACCCTTGTAGCAAGCTCTGGGTCTGTACTCTCAAAGGATATTTTGAACAGTCTAGAATCTTTAATTGTAGTAACATTAACCCTTCTCTGAAACTCCTCTATTGCCATATCAATATTAAGACTCTCAAGAACCTCAGCAGATACAAGCCTACTCTTTATAATTTCTCTGTAATCATTTATAAGCTGGTTACTAAGTTGCAAATCTCCTATATCAATACCCGCTAGCTTTTCGCTCTCCTTTCCCAGAAACAGGGAGGTTTGTGCCTGATATACGGGAGTAAGAAAATAGAAGGATACTACCGCTGATGATACAGCCGCTACCAAAAAGCATATTACGATTATCCACCATCTCATAAGCAATA
>QKEK01000063.1 GCA_003251775.1 Clostridia bacterium
ATAAATATATTCCTGAATGTGCTAACACCAAAAAAGTTTGGAGTCACAAGAATATTAATCAGTATAATAAAAACTAATACTATTGCAGATGAATAATCAATTAAAAGCTCTTTTATTCTTTTATTATTGAATGTTTTAATTGTATGACCTTCCATTCTATCCTCCATTAACTATTGACTACCATGGGCAATATTTTCCATAATTGCCTCTACAGTAATCTCTTCATTTTTTAGGTGTCCAACCGTTGCTCCATCCTTAATAACCTGAACACGATCACACGCTTGAACGAGCTCTTCTAATTCAGAAGATACCATTAATACACTTATTCCTTCTTTAGCCAGCTCTTCTACAAGGTTTAGAATTTCTTGCTTTGCACCAACATCTATACCACGAGTAGGCTCATCTAGCATAAGTAATTTGGGATTGGCACAGAGCCACCTTGCTAAAAGAACCTTTTGTTGATTTCCACCACTTAAGCTTCTTATTGGCTGATTGGGATTTGATACCTTTATTCTAAGTGCATCAATGAACTTATCCACTATTTCATTCTGCTCTTTTCTGGATATAACTCCGAGCTTTGAAATTTTAGGTAAAATCGCTAATGTCAAATTCTCTTTAACTGACATATATGGGATAATTCCCTCTGTTTTTCTATTCTCAGAGCAAAAAGCTATGTGCCTTTTTATTGCATCTCTGCATGATTTCAAGTCAGCCTTCTCACCATCTATTGTCAGCTCTCCACTCTCAAAATCATCTGCACCAAAAAGAATTCTGATTAACTCAGTCCTTCCTGATCCTAACAAGCCAGCCAGACCTAGTATTTCACCCTTTTTAACATCAATTTCCTGATTTTTTACCTTTGGCTTTGAATTTATATTGTACCCTTTAATGATTGACTCATCTTGGATTTTGCTTTCATCATAAGTCTTTCTATAGGAAACGATACTAGAAGCATCCTTACCTATCATTTTGGAAACCATCTCAAGCTTTGTGATGTCCTTAACATCTGAGGTAGCTACCAGCTCTCCATCCTTTAATATTGTCATCTCATCACAAATTGTAAATACTTCCTCTAATCTATGTGTTATAAAAATAACTGATATTCCTCTATCTTTCAAATCCCGTATTACTCTAAAGAGTATCTCAACCTCTGATGTATCTAATGAGGAAGTAGGTTCATCCAGAACAACAAGCTTTGCATTTATTGATATGGCTCTGGCTATTGAAACCATTTGCTGTATAGCTGTGCTTTTCCTAGATAATACTTCGTTAACATCAACGTCTATTCCCATAGAGTGAAGTATTTTGGATGCCTCCTCCGCAGTTTTTTTCCAATCAATTAAGCCACGTCTTTTTATCTCTCTACCCAAAAATATGTTCTCACATATACTCAGCTCTGGAATTAAGTCCAGCTCCTGATATACTGTACTAATTCCTTTAGAATTTGCTTCGGCAGGAGAATGAATCTCTACCTTTTTACCGTCTAGAATAATATCTCCATGATCCTTTAGGGTGAATCCAGTCAGCACCTTTATTAATGTACTCTTTCCCGCACCATTTTCCCCCATCAGTGCATGAACCTTACCCCTAGACACCTTTAGTTCTACATTATTTAGAGCCTTAACACCAGGATATATCTTTGTGATATTCTTCATATGTAATAAAATATCTCTTTCCAATTTAAGTCTCTCCTTACACCAAAAAACAATATATTAGCACAGTACTGTGCTAATATATTATTTTTATAACTTTTTTAGAATGCTAAATCGTAACTATCCTTTGCGTTGTCAATAGTAAATATCTGGTCTGGAACGATGGTTTCTTTTTCTACTGATTCACCGTTCATGAGCTTTTCAATTACTCCAAATACTGTAGGAGCCATTTTTGGAGAACATTGTACAGATGCTAGCATTTCACCTGCAATAATTGCATCTAATGCTTCCTTCTGTCCATCAATTGAAATAACCTGAATGTCCTTACCAGGTACTAAGCCAGCGTCCTTTATAGCCTGTATTGCTCCAATTCCCATTTCGTCATTATGAGCGAATACAACATCTATGTTAGCTGCACCCTTAGCTTCTATAATGTTAGCCATTGCATCCATACCTTCTGTTCTTGAGAAGTTTGCAGTTTGCTCAGCTACAATAGTCATTTCTGGGAACTGTTCAGTCATAATTTTTCTGAAGCCTCTAGCTCTACCTTCAACAGAAGATGTTCCTTCAATACCTCTTAGCTCTACAACCTTTGCGTCTTTCTTCGCTTTACCAGCAATTTCAGCACATCTTTCGCCTTCCCAAGCCTGGTCAGAATATACAGTAGTCATATATTCTCCATTTGTTGTTCTACCAGTTAGAATAACTGGTACTCCAGCGTCAGCAGCTTGCTTAAGAACGCCCTCAAGCCCATTGTTTTCAATTGGTGCAACAACCAAGTAGTCTAATCCTTGAGCTAACATGTCCTCGATATTAGATACGTGTGTAGCCATGTCATCGTTTGCGTCAGTATAAACATACTTTACTCCTCTTTTAGATGCTTCGTCAGCCATGCTTTCAGTCAAAGCAACCATCCAAGGATTTGGATTTCCGCTCTGTGCAAAACCCACCTTAATCTCTGACATTGTCTTTGTCGCTGTATCCTGCTTTGCTGTTTCCTTAGGTTCCTTATTAGTCTCTGATGGTGCTTTTGTGTTAGTACCACAACCAACAAGTGACAAAACCAACATTGCAATCAATAGCATAGAAAGAATTTTTTTCATATAATTAGCCCTCCCATTTTTTAGCCTGTAATCATTAAATATTTCTGATTACGATTTTGCATTACTGTATATTATTATACTCAACATGGCTTTACATTATAATAAACAAACTTTTGTTTTTCTTTTCTTATTATTCTGTAATTAATTAAGTTTCTTTGATTATTTTTGATGTGTTTAACTTTCTTTTGAGATTAGTTATTTTGAGAATTCAACCTCCATAACCATTATTGTAACGTCATTATCGCTTACATTAGAAAATGAGTGCTCACTACCTTTTTTGATTAAGCATATGCTTCCAGCTGGCATATTAAATACTTTACCATCAACTATCATCTGTCCAACTCCAGATATTACATAGTAAAATTCTTCATTATTAGGATGAGGATGATTTCCAATTTCAGATCCTGGTGGTAATGTTACCCGATGTACAAAATTTACTGGTGCCTCAAAGTCCTCCTTTGAGCCAGAAAAATTTCCGCTTTTTTCATATCCTAAAAGCTGTTGAACATAGATTATGCCTTTGCCATTATGTGCATCGGCTATTTCACAATTTTTAACACTGTCTGAATCTCTGAAAATATAAGACATGCTACTTCCTCCCAAATTTTAATTTAGGACTATAGTATATGAAACTATGAAGCTTGTTAATCAATAACCTTTTGAACTTGTTTTAAAATCTTTTGATGACATAGACTTTAATATGCCTCATCAATATACAAAAGTGCGTTTTCTTTTGTAAATATCCTGTCCTTATTTATTATTAACGGCTGAATTTCTTCACCAGATAAATGTCGTTCGATAACATCAAATAAAATTGGTCCAAAAAGGGGAGTGCATTCAATTGTTGCATATAGATCATCTGCAATTATTGCTTTTAAGGCATCCTTTTCTCCATCTACTGATACTACCATTACATCCTCACCTGGCTCCATACCAGCTGCTTTTAACGCCATTATTGCACCTATAGCCATCTCATCATTATGAGCATATACTGCGGTTATCCTTTCTCCGTATTCCCTAATAATGTTCTCCATAACCTTTTTGCCCTCTGCCCTAAAAAAATCCGCACTTTGCGAGCATATAATCTTCATATTCTCATATTTGCTTATTACCTGCCAAAAGCCTCTTGTACGTTCTTCTGCACTTGATGAGCCGACAGTTCCTGTTAGTTCCACTATATTAGCCTGACCATTGGTAGCCTCTACAAGCAAATGCCCTGCCTGTTGAGCCTCCCATACATTATCTGATATTACTAAAGTTATATAGTCCTCTCCTACCTCACCAGCACAAGACCTATCCACCAAAACAACCTTAACATTTGCTTCCTTAGCCATCTGTAGGGCTACACCTAATTCCTCATATTTTTTTGGTGCAAGCAAAATATAGTCAACACCTTGCTCTATTAGATACTGAACATCCTGAATCTGCTTATCAACCGAGCCTTGTGCATCTGTATAAATAAGATTAATATTCCTTTTTTTAGCTTCATTCCTTATACTATTTGTCTCAGCAACACGCCACGGTCCATTATTCTCCATTTGTGAAAACCCAACCTTTATGTTTTGGATATTCTTTTCTACCACTGTTTCTTCAGGATTCTCATTAGTCTGACTCTTCGTGGCACATCCAACAAACATAAGACATATAAATATAGACAATGACACTGCTACTAACATATACATAAAAGTCTTCATCTGCATTCCTCATTTATCCTTTAGCTTAGCTAAATGCTAGCTTTGTATGTACACCATTATATACAAACTGATTATACTATTAAATATAATATAAATATCGAATTAATTCAACCATTAGCCAGAAGTTTATATCGTGGCTTATTTTTCCCATTAAACCCTATAAATACTTTGCATCCTTGCATTATAAGTGCTTGACAACTATTTGCTTCTATAATGTATAATATAAGATACAGGATAATTCAAATTGCTATTCGTACACATTTACTAGGTGTCAATATAGTACGTTTTCATTTAGGTATATGAGGTTATAATGATACGCTATTTTTATAATATAAATTTGTTTAAAAAGCTTTTAATATATTTTATACTGGTATTCATAATCCCTGTAATAGTTGTTGGAGGTATATCAGTCTATCTGTCTATCAAAACAACAAGTGACTCTGCTATACAGTTTAGTCTTGCAACTCTTGAGCAAGTAAAGATAAGAATTGAAACTCTCTTTGAAGATGCTAGAACTGTTGCCTTGCAAACAGCAAGCGATGCAAATATACAAAACACCTTACGCAAGCCTCTGGAAAAAGATTTATCTAAGAAGTATGCTTTAGATTTATCTATGGATACCTATTTAAATTTTGATTCTACATACAGAAATAATATTTATGCTTATTACATAATAGGAACAAATTTCGCTAAATACAAGAGTGCATATAATTCAGTCCTGCCAGGTGATTTAACCCAAACAGACTGGTATATACGAGTAATAAGCTCTGATGAGCCAGTTTGGTTTTCCTCTCATGTAGACTCCTTTGCGGTACAGACGTCAGGGCAGTCTTTTATTTCATATGCGGCTTCTATTAAGGACAGAGCCAGTAGCAACAAGCTAGGCGTTGTACTAGTAGATATAGAGCTTGAAAAGCTGAATAAAATACTTTTAGATTCATTCGGTAATACTGGTAGAGTGTTAATTGTAGATAGCAATAACAGTATTGTCAGCTCTTCTGCGGTTCTTACCGATCTTGAAACAGAAACTGCTCTAAAGGCACTATCATTACCACAGCAAGACATAACAGAGCCATATATACTGGATTCGGGTAACTCTATCATACTATCCAAGCAATTAAGCACTAATAATTGGAAAATAATTGGTGTTCTCCCCTCAAGGGATTTACTTAAAAACAACATCATTTCTATTTATCTCTTGATTATAGTTGTTGTAATTATTAGCTTTATTTCCTTTTTCCTGTCTATAATCTTTGCAGCTTCAATAACAAAACCAATAAATAATATTATGTCACTAATGAAAAAGGTTGAGTCTGGGAACTTGGATGTTCAGATGGATATACTATACAATGATGAGATAGGTCAGCTAAGCAAAAGCTTTAATAAAATGATAATACAGGTTAAGGAGTTAATGAATAAGGTTTATGAAGAGCAGAAAAAGCTAAGAAGGTATGAATTAAGAGCTTTACAGGCTCAGATTAATCCTCATTTTCTCTATAATACCTTGGATTCTGTCGTATGGCTAGCAAGAATGAAACAAAATGAACAAATAGTCGATATAGTAAATGCTATGACTAGGCTGTTTAGGATTAGTCTTAGTAAGGGTAAAGATATAATACCGATTTCCGAGGAAATCGACCATGTACTAAATTATTTGACAATACAAAAATTTAGGTATAAAAGTAAGTTTGAGTATATTATAGATATTCCTGAATCAATTAATAATTACAAAACTCCTAAGCTTATTCTACAGCCTTTAGTCGAGAATGCTATTTATCACGGTGTTAAGCTAAAGCGTGAGGTTGGTAAAATAACTATTAGGGCATACAACGAGCAGACTACTATTGTATTTGAGGTTGAGGATACTGGAAAGGGGATGGAAAGCAAAACCGTAGAGGCTATTCAAAAGGCACTGAATAGTAATGAACAAACAGAGGTTCCCATGTACGGCATAAAAAATGTACATGAGAGAATACAAATCTTCTTCGGTAAGCAATACGGTCTTACTTTCAAAAGCACCTATGGTGTCGGAACTATCGCAAGAGTAATTATACCAAAATATATGGGGGAAGAAATAAATGCTAAAAACAATAGTAATTGATGATGAAGAGATTATACGCGAAGGCTTGTTAAACTCCATTAATTGGAACGAATTTGGGTATGACATAGTAGGTCAAGCTTCAGATGGTGAAGAAGCTATAGAATTAATACAAGAGGTTAGGCCTGATGTTATTATTACAGATATAAGAATGCCCTTTATGAATGGTCTGGAGCTTATAGAATTTATAAAGCCTATGTTGCCAAACGCATTTATAGTGGTTTTAAGTGGGCATGATGAATTTCATTATGCACAAAAGGCTTTACAGCTAGGTGTCTATGACTTTATATTGAAACCCTTTGACCTAGATTATTTTATGAAGCTATTAATGAAAATTAAGTACGACTATACACTTCAAAGAAAATCTAGTAAGGCCATAATTAATGAAGATGTTTATACTATACAGACAAGATTATTTGGGGATATAATTTTCAATAAGGTCGACTCTGAAACCATTGAAAAAAGATGTATTGAAAATAATCTTTTGGAAATAAAAGACAAGTTTTTTTTAATAGTAATTATACAGCTCGATAATTACAATGTAATTATTGAAGATTGCTCATTTGATGAGATTGCGGAGCTACAAAAAAAATTTAGTGAGGAAATCAATGATGCTATAAATAATGTTGAGGAGGTCTTTTTAATAGAGGGTAACTCCGGTAATTGCATTCTATGCTTTACTGGTACAGATAAGCGTATTTTAAAAAGTAATGTCATAGAGGTTTCTAATAGGCTTATGACTCAATTTAAGAGTAAGCAAAACAACACTGTAACCATCGCATATAGTGAAGCTATTCACACACTCAGTAGTCTTGCCATAGCCTATAGACAAGCACTGGAAAGCCTGAATCATAGATATGTTTTAGGTTATGGCAATATCATAGACTACGAAAACATCAATAATCAAAGCAACCAGACTATGAGCTTTAATTATCCTCAAATTAATTATAACAAGGATATTTTTGTATCCATAATAAAATCAGGGAATACTGATGATGTTATAAGCTATATAGACAATTTGTTTTTTAATATTGTAGATCATGGTCACAATTCACCATTATTCATAATGATGTTTATATCTTCAATTTACGTGGATATAATTAGTTTACTCAACTCTATGGAGCTTTCCGTCAATGATGTTTTTTCAAATCCGGCTGAAATTTATAAAACCCTGACTTCTCCGCAGACAATTACTGAAACAAAGGATATATTAAAGGATGTCACAATTAAGGTTAATAGTTTTATAGCCTCTAAAAAATCTATAAAGACTAATATATATATATTAAAGGCAAAGGAATACATCGATAAGAACTATGCCATGCAGGACTTGACCTTACAAAAGGTAGCTGAGCATGTAAACATGGGAGTATGCTATTTTAGTAGTATATTTAAAAAGGAAATAGGAGAGCCCTTCATTAATTACCTGACAAATGTTAGAATCAACAGGGCAAAAGAGCTTTTTGAAACAACCGATTGCAAAGCATATGAGATTGCATATCTTGTAGGCTATAATAACCCTACGTATTTTAGCACTCTGTTCAAAAAAATAACAGGGATATCTCCTACTCAATACAAAAACCAGAATTAATTCTTAGTAAGGGGATGTAGCAAGATATCCGGTTTCTCCTTAGATATTAATAGGGCTATTACTTTTTTCTTTTTTAGTAAAGAAAATCCCAGCTAGAACAGCGGTTAAAGGGGCAACCATTATCATTCCAAAGCTACCAACAATAGTATGGAGAATTTCCCCTGATACATACTTTAGGTTTAATATGTTTTCTATGGGGGTTCCTTGTGCCATGAACACCATGAATAGAGCTATGTACCCACCAGAGTACGCTAATAATAAGGTTGTTGTCATTGTTCCAATAACAGCACGTCCAATAGTAAAGCCAGATTTTATTGCCTCTTTTCGACTTAACGAAGGGTTCTTTTCAGCAAGCTCATAAACCGCTGCTGATATATCCATTGCAAGATCCATAAGTGCTCCTGCTGAAGCAATAAAAATACCTGCTATAAATATATCCGTTAGACTTAAATGTGCGTACCCAGAATACAAGAGGCTTTCTGAAAAGTGCAGAACTGCCCCATGCACCTTGAAGCTCTTACCAAAAACCAGTGCCAGAACACATGTAAGAAATGACCCTGAAAGTGAGCCAGCAATTGCTACCCATGATTTTCTGTTAATATTTGAGACCAAGAGTATAGTTGTAATTGTTAATATTGAAACAACCAGCATTGAAATAATTATAGGGTTATATCCCTTTAAAAATAATGGTATTAAAACCTTCCATAGCATAAGTATTGTAAAAACAAATGATAAAACCGCCTTAGCACCAGACCAGCCTGCATAAATTATTAATACAAGAAAGAAAGCTACAAATAAGATAATCTCTAAATTCAACCTATAATGGTCAATTATATTAATAAATTTTACGCCCGTCTGGTCATAGTCTATTACAACCAGTGCACGATCACCTACATTAAATATTTTATCCATCTCTAGCTTTCCCATTAGGTGATTGACGGCTTCTGCTTCATACCCCTTAAATTTCCCTGATAAAACCTTAACCTGACAAACCTGCTCACCGTGCTTAATTAAGCCAACCTCGTGCACCAGTGAATTGTCAACCTCTAGCACCGCCACCTTTTCTCTTGTGCTATTAGGATATTCAACTCCTTCAAATCCAGTTGGTATAATTACTAGGATAATACTCCCTATCAAAATTAGTATTAAAAATACTAAATCGCTATTTAACAGTTTTCTTGCCATTTTTTCAGAGCCTGCCCCTCTTTTTGAGTATATCGCATTGTTGTATATTTATACGCTATTTTGCGTTGTTTTGAATAAATATACATAACACTGCACTTATTGAGTATGATTTTGTATAAATATGTAACAACGCAAAAAGCTTTTAGTAGAACCTTTTCTATTAGTTAAGCTTCAAAATAGAGCTTAGCTTCTTAAAGACATCCGTATTGTCATAGTATCCGACAAATAAGGATTCTCCTTTACCCTTTGCAAATACTGGGAGTGGTACTCCTGTATGAGAATATGAAGTCCAAGCAATTCCAGCTTTATTATTAAGTATATGAGTCAATGTTACTGAAAGTGGTTCATAACCACCATATAAAACCTTTTCCTCATCAGTATATTTTCTGTCACTCTTAGGTACTATGCTCTGAGCAAGAGCAGCTCTTAATCTTTGAGTTTCATACTCGGTAAGCACCATATCTGACATTATTTCAGCATCCTTATCCTTAGATGTAATTAAACCGAATGCTGCCTTTATGTCGGGTAGTAAATCCTCAAGCTTTGCATTATCCTTAGAAGTCTTAGATACATATTCCTTAATTACACTATCAAATTCTGCATATGACTTATTCTGATGAGATATTTTGTCAAAATATGTACTGTAACCAGTGCCTGCGAAGCCTATTGAAAGACCCCCAGTCTCGTGATCACCAGTTACTATAATAAGTGTTTCACTTTGGTGCTGATTATAGAACTCAATAGCCTCATTAACAGCCTTTTCGAAAGCTAGTGTTTCATGAATGGTAGTACCTGCATCATTAGCATGGCATGCCCAGTCAATCTTACCACCTTCAACCATTAAAAAGAAGCCCTTTGGATTATTCAATACTTCAATGCCTTTTCTTGTAAAATCGGCAAGTGATAAATCACTCTTTTCTCTATCAATTTCATAAGGCAATGCTTTACTTGAGTCTAACACTGAATTCATAGCTATAACTCTCCCTGAGGTATTGTTCAAGCCTAGAATCTCGTCCTTATTTGTAACAACCTTAAATCCGTTCTTTGTAGCAAGCTCAAGTACATCTGCCTGATCTCCTGCCTTACCCTTTGGTTGTAGTAAGCCACCACCACCAAAAAAGTCAAAATTACTATTCGCCATTTCCAGAGCGATATCATAATAATTACTCCTTGAGGGCTGATGAGCATAATACGCAGCTGGTGTTGCATGGTCGATTGAAACGCTTGAAATTACGCCAACCTTGTAACCCTTTTCCTTTACCATTTCAGTTATTGTCTTATATTTAACCTGCTTTGTCACATCCATATTAATTGTGCCACTATGTGTTTTGTAGCCAGTAGAAAGTGATGTTGCAGTAGACGCTGAGTCGGGACAAAATGAAGTTGCATCAAAGGTTGTACAAGCTCCCGCTACAGGGAAATTAGAGAAATTAAGTCTTCTTACATCAACCTTTTTATCTTCGTAATATGCTTTTCCAAGATATGCTTCAGCAGAATTAATCTGAGCAAAGCTCATTCCATCACCAATAAACATAAAAACGTATTTTGGTGCTGTACCATTGTAGGAATAGCTTGTTGCTGTTTGGCTTGATCCAGACGCCGAAAATGCCATAAATAAGAATGTTGATAATACCATCACAGATAATAAGATCGTAATAATCCTTTTGTTTAATTTAAACAAATAAAACACCTCCAATAATTGTTACTTAATAATTAGATAAACCATATGTAAATGAATTATCATTACTTAGTAACTCTATAGCAGGTACATTAATTTTAATTTATATGCTAGTAAACTCTTTGTTAAATGAATATTAATGGGAGGTTAGTACATGCCTAGTCCCTCCAAAAAACAGGCACAAATAACACCAAAACAGTGTAGACCTCTAGTCTGCCTAATATCATACAGAAAGAAAGAAGAACTTTTGATAAATCTGTCAGGGCAGCATAATTCATTGCTGGCCCTACCATAGCAAAGCCTGGACCAACATTTCCTAAACACGCTATAGTCGCGGAGGTACTACTCATAATATCCATACCTTGAGTTAATAAAACTAATGAGACTGAAACAAAAATGATAGCATATAGAAGAACCAAGCCTACAACATTTCTCATGATTTCCCAAGGAACTGTGCTATTTCCTATTCTTATTGGCATTACAGACTTTGGGTGTAACAGCTTGTGAAATTCACGCTTCACAAATTTAAACATAAGTAGTATCCTAATACATTTAATGGAACCACCGGTTGACCCTGAGCATCCCCCTACAAACATTAATAAAAACATAATCATTTTAGTAAATTCAGGCCATTTATCATAATCTACCGTTGCGAACCCTGTTGTTGTAATAATAGTTAACGTTTGAAACGTTGAATCTCTTATGATCTTAACCCAATCAAAGCCGTATAGCTCTCTTATACTTATGGCAATTAAAACTATTGAACCAAAAATAATTCCGCAATAGAATCTGAATTCAGTATCTTTAAATAGTGTCTTTATTTTCCCCTTAATTACCCCGTAATATAAAGAGAAATTGGCACCTGCCAAAAACATAAATACAATAATTATCCACTCTATCAAGGCACTATTAAAGCCTGCTACACTAGCATTTTTAGTGGAAAAGCCTCCCGTACCCATTGTAGCAAAGGTATGTGTAAAGGAATCAAAAAACGACATCCCTGCTAAACGCAATAATATAATCTCAATAAGACTTATCACAAAATAAATACTATATAGTATCTTTGCTGTCTGAGCAACTCGGGGCACAAGCCTTTCAGGGTTTGGACCCGGGCTTTCTGCCTTAAATATTTGTATCGTACTAATCCCTAATGCTGGCAATATAGCTAGAGTAAAAACCAGTATACCCATTCCCCCAAGCCAGTGAGTGAAGGATCTCCAGAATAAAATTCCATGTGGTTGAATTTCTATATTGGTCATTACTGATGCCCCAGTTGTTGTAAACCCAGAGGCTGTTTCAAAAAAGGCATCTATAAATGAATTAAATGTGCCCGATAAAAAAAAAGGAATTGCTCCAAAAGCAGAGGCTAAAATCCAACCAAATGAAACAATCATAACCCCTTCTCTATAGCCTACAATTTGCTTTTTGGGTTTTATTAAAAAGCTACATACACCTATAAATAAAGATGCTAGGATTGCTACAGCAAAAGCGTTAGCGTCGTTCTCCTTATAGTAAAGTGCCATCAACCACGATGGCACCATCAATGCTGCTTCACCTAGTAGTATTATTCCTAATGTTCTTAATACTATTCCATAACCCATTACTGTTTTTCCCTTCTCTAACCTTAAATAGGTTTCTGATAAACTCTACCTCTGATGCTTCGCTTAGAATAACCACTCTATCCGAGTCTCTAATAACATCATTTCCTCTTGGAATTATTATCTCATCTCCATGTACTATGGTTGCAATAATTGCCCCCTTGGGAAAATTCAGCTTTTGTACAGGCACATTTATTAAACCCGAATTTTCGTGTGCAATAAACTCCATTACCTCTACCTTTCCACCAAGAATAAGAGACAGTGCTATAACCTTCTCACCCAGAACTGTCTTCATTATCTCTCCTGCTGAAATAATGCTGGGTGTAACAGCAGCATCAATTCCCATGGTCTCAACAAGGGGAATATAGTTTGTTCTGCTTATTTTAGATATAACCTTGGGGACTCCCAGCTTTTTTGCCAATAAGGACACAATTACGTTTTCCTCATCCATTCCTGTCAAAGACACAAATGCGTCCATAGAACTAATATTCTCGGATTGAAGCAGGTCAATATCGCTTCCATCACCATTAATAATCAAAGCGTTAGGCAATACCTCTGCAAGCTCCTCGCACCTCTTCTTATCTCTTTCAATTATTTTAACTGAGGCTCCATGCTGTAAAAGGTTTTCAGCAAGGTAATATGATATTTTGCCTCCTCCTAGAATCATGGCACTTCTGACCTTACGCCATTTTTTACCCATTGATTTGCATAAGTTTAAAACGTCCTCTTTTATACCGATAACATATATGGTATCTCCAGCCATTATCATATTGGTTCCCTTGGGTATTATTATTCTACTGTTCCGTGAAATGGCTGCTACTAAAAAATTTCCTGTATCAATATCCATAATCCTTTTATTAATGAAGGGATTTGTATCTTCTATGGGTATCTCTATCATTTGAACCTTACCCATAACAAAATCTCCTGTCTGACCTGCCGGTGAAACTGCAAGCAATCGACTAACCTCGTCGGCAGTTGCTTTTTCGGGATTAACTATATGATCAATAGAAAGCTTCTCTTTTGACACAGATAAGTCCTTTGAGTACTCAGGATTTCTGATTCTGGCGATGGTTTTACCAGCACCAGCCTCCTTTGCTGCAATACAAGCAAGAATATTGCCTTCATCACTTCCAGTTACAGCTATCACCAAATCCTTTTCATTAACATCTATTTCCTTCAATGATTTCCCAACAAATCCATTATAGCGGATAGCCATAACATCGAGTGCTTCATTAACCTTATTTACAATTTCCTTTTCTCTATCTATAACAATAACGTTATAATTTGCATTTGAGAAGGTTTCAGCAATTCTATACCCAAGTTTACCGCATCCGATAATTATAACCCTCATAAGCTCCTCCAATATCAGCATTTAAAGACATTGTGTCTAGCTTCCCTTATTTTTGCTCGTATTTTAATGAATAAAATTTATTATATCATAGCTCAACTCAACCTGCAAGAATTGTGGGAATGCTGATTTCAAAAACTATTCACTATAACGGTTCTAGGAGAATATATATAGTATAGAGTATATTGATATGTTTTTATATTTATACGCTATTTTGTGTTGTTTTAAATAAATAGAATTTGTGTATATATGTAACAACGCAAAGAGCTTAGTATAGTAAAACATAAAAAAGGATGATGCTTTTTGTGGTATATTGTACGGCCTGGTGATTCACTTTACATTCTTGCTAAAAGATATGGAACTACTGTAGAAGATATTAGTAATGCCAATAATCTAACGTCACTAATACTTAACATAGGGCAAAGACTATATATACCCCTATCAGATAAAATAATACGATATACAGTAAAGGCTGGAGATTCTCTTTATAGCATAGCACAAGCATATAACACTACAGTTAGTAGTATATCAAGCTTAAATAACCTCACAAATACACAGCTTTATATAGGTCAAAGCCTTATAATACCAAGGTATTCAGAGGTAGTTGTAAAGGTAGATAATGCTAATATAAGAAATGGTGCAGGCGTAAATTCTAAGGTAATAGCACGTATGGATAAAGGAGCTAGATTGGAGCTTTTATCTGAACAGTCTAATTGGTATCTTGTGAGGCTGTATAATGGTAATAAGGCATGGGTTTTTGCAAATAACGTAGATTTAAAGGCTTATGCTGGTAATAAACCAATACTAGGTATTCTCGGCTTTTATACTCTATATGAAGGGCCTTCTCTTCCAAGCTCCTTCGCTTCATTTGTACAAAATAAAGACAATATTTCTATGGTAGGTCTATTTTTATGGCAAATCAGCAGAGATGACCCTACTCAAATTGTTCCCTTCGGACAGTTTACAGATACAGAAATTAATACTCTTGTAAATATAGCACATAGAAGCAACATAAAAATTGTACCTGTTGTGCATAATTTGCTTTACAAGCCTGGAGGTACAAAGCTAGCTAAGGAACTAATCAAAGAGCTTGTTTCTACGCCTGAGAATAGGAAGGAATTCTCTGAAAACTTACTAGAATTGATAGAAAAATATAATTTTGATGGTGTAAATATCGACATTGAGGATGCCTTTGTTGACGATAAGGAGCGTATATCTCTTTTATATAAGGAAATTGCAAATACAATAACGCCAAAAGGCTACTACCTTTCTGCATCCATACCCTCAAGAATCAGTGATGAACCCTTTAATCCGTTTTCTGACCCCTTTGACTACGCTGCCATAGGAAAAAGCGTGGATCAATTTGTAGTAATGCTATATAATGAGTTTGGCTGGCCAGGAAGCCCTCCAGGTCCACCTGTAACAGCAGGCTGGATGGATAAGGTGCTTCGCTATACACTTACACGTGTGCCAGCTGAAAAGGTAGTTGCGGCAGTTTCTGTTTTTGGCTTTGACTTTAATACTACAACAGGCAAGGTTACCTATGTTACGTATGATGCTGCTACAAAGCTAGCCGAAAAATATAACAAGGAAATTACCTTTGATGAAGAAAGAGAAACCCCAACCTTTTCTTATACAGACGATGAAGGCAATAAGCACGAGGTCTGGTTTGAAGATGCACAAAGTATTAAGGCAAAAGCGGATCTCGCTTGGAAGCTAGGTATTGACGGCTTGGCATTGTGGCGTCTGGGTATGGAGGACATAGGAATATGGACAATGCTTACTAATGATGTAGTTGTAAAGAATTTTTAATTTGTGCTTCAAGCTCCTGCACTCGACAGAAGCCTACAACACTCACAGTATTTCATTGGGCGTTTACCCGACAAAAATTGTTGTTTTGACGAATTAAAATGAAGCTTAACACTATTGTAAACGCTTCTGTCACAGGAGCTACAAGCCATACACCTAACATACCAAGCAGTGATGGTAAAGTAAAAATACAAATTAATAATACCACTAAACCTCTGGATAAAGAAATGATTGCTGACTCTTTTGCTTTTCCAATTGAAGTAAAATAAAATGATGTTATGGTATTGATTCCAGAAAACAGAAAAGATAAAACAAAGATTTGAATTCCCTTATTGATCAGGATTTTAACACTTTCGCTTTTGACAAAAATACTGCTATACCAACCAGAAAAAGTCAACATAAAAACAATAAAAATTACTCCTGATATAAACACAAATATATTAGTTTTTTTTCTGATAGATTTACTTAATTCAATTTCTTTCGCACCATAGGAAAAACTGATAAGGGGACTAGCACCTTGACCAAAGCCTATAATAATCATACTAAATAAGTATGCGACATAGCCTACTACGGTAAATGCAGCCACCCCAGAAACACCTACCGTTTTTATAATTACCCAATTATACGCAAACATAGATATACTCATCGACATCTGTCCAATAAACTCAGAACTTCCGTTTAAGACAGTATTCCTTAACACACTTTTTGAAAATTTAAATTTTTTAAATTTGTAAATACTTGATTTCCTAGTAAAAAAAACAATCATACTGAACGCTCCAATTAAGAGCGATATCAAAGAGGCAAAAGCGATTCCTTTAATCCCAAAACCAAGCTGTTGTATGAACAAATAGTCTAAAAGTATATTGCATACTACAGTTAGAATGCTAATCATCATAAAAAATTGTGGTTTGCCTTCTCCACGAATAAACATACCAAGTGTAGCATTTAGAATCATAATAGGGTATGCCATTATCATAAAAGAATAATAGTTGTTAAAACAGTTCGCAACTTGTCTATCCATGCCAATGAAGCTTACAATAGGTCTTAAAAACATATATGCAAGTAAACTTATTATTACCGATAAAATCACAACAGATATAACAGTTTGGTTAAAAACATCATTACTTTTCTTTATATCTTGTGCCCCTAACGACATTCCTGCTATTGCAATCCCACCAACACCAATCATAATTCCTATTGCTAAATAGACATATAGAATAGGAAGACCAATGTTTACAGCTGCAATACCTTCCTCTCCAACATAATTACCAATAAAAAACCCATCTACTATAGTAATAAGTGAAGTGAGTACCATTGCGATAATAGAAGGAATAGAAAACTGCAAAATCATCTGCACTGTTTTACTTTTAATAATTTCAAGATTCATATACAAACAAACTCCTTTCAGCCTTGAACGTATTTTAGGTACAGTTCCATTATAGAAAAAAGTTTAATTATATTCTTCTGAATTCTTGCTCTACTTAATTGGTATACATAAATCCATTACAACTTGCATATTTTTTCTGTCAACGGAACGATAAATATCCAACCCATACCTTTCGTCCATTTCATAGCCACTACTTGGTAGCCAAATATTAAAGATGCCTTGAAAAGCGGTAAAAATCTCTTGTACTATACCATCAAAACGGTAAACGGCAAATTTGCCTCCTTGAATGGTTATAACATTATCAAGTGAACAATTTTTATCAACAGTCATACAGATATCATATAAACATTGCTCTATGCTTGTAATAGATGGGTCATCATATGACCTTTCTATCAAAAGAGTACTCTCATTTAAAAAGTCTTTATATTTTTCTGTAAATTCACACCATTTTTTTGCTAGTTCAATATAATTTCCAATATGTCTTTCATAAATAACCACAAAATCGTTCATTTCTTGAATATTAATCAGCTGGTTGTATTCTTCAAATGACTGAAATTTTACTAGTTTATCAGGATAAAAGGGATGATGTACCAATGAGGTGTTTATGCCTCTTCTAAATTCAACAGGTGAAATTCCATAGTGTTTTTTAAAGGCAGAGCTGTAGTTTGATGGACTATATCCATAATCAAATCCAATGTCAGTAATAGATTTATTCTTTTCAATCTTTAGCTTCAAAGCACTTTGATTCATTTTTAAGCGTTTAATAAAGGCATAGATGCTCTCTCCTGTTTCAGCCTTAAAGAGTCTACTAAAGTAATATTTTGAAAAATGGCAGTACTTTGCAACATCTTCAACAGAAATCTCTTCATATAAATGTTGTATGATATACTCAATACTTTGGTTTATCACTTTATTAACAATCATTACTGAAACCTCACATTTAAACAATAAAGGCTATCTTGATCATTTTTTCAAGATAGCCTTTATTGTTATTCTCTATATCCTCTGTATTATGATACAGAAGGCTGTCGTCTTGCTTTAGCTTTCTTATGTGTTTTTGCCAATGGCTTCTTATTCTCATTTATAATAAGCTCAGGTGTCTTTTTCGTTTCAATAGATTCACCAGTCACAACACATTTCTCTACGTTTGGGGTAGAAGGAATATCATACATTACATTTAGCAAAGTATCTTCTAATATTGCTCTCAAGCCCCTTGCTCCTGTCTTTCTCTCAATAGCTCTTTCAGCTATTTTGTCAAGTGCATCCTCTTGAATCTCAAGTATTACATCATCCATCTCAAACAGCCTTTTATATTGCTTTACTAAAGCATTCTTCGGCTCAGTCAAAATCCTTACCAAAGCCTCTTTATCCAAAGAATGCAGTGAAACAACTATAGGCATTCTTCCAATAAACTCAGGAATTAAGCCATACTTATGTAGATCCTGAGGTAAAACATTTTTAAACAGTTCACCAGTATCCTTTTTCTTCTTACTTTCAATCTGAGCACCAAAGCCTAATGACTTCTTACCTATTCTGTTTTCTACAATTGAGTCAAGCCCATCAAAGGCACCACCACATATAAAAAGTATATTTGTAGTATCTATCTGTATAAACTCCTGATGTGGATGCTTTCTACCACCTTGAGGAGGCACTGATGCAACAGAACCCTCTAGTATTTTCAATAAGGCTTGTTGTACACCCTCACCACTTACATCTCTGGTTATAGAAGGATTTTCTGATTTTCTTGCAATCTTATCTATTTCATCAATGTAGATTATTCCCTTTTCAGCTCGTTCAATATCATAGTCAGCAGCCTGTATAAGCTTTAGAAGGATGTTTTCAACATCCTCGCCAACATATCCTGCTTCAGTTAAGGACGTTGCATCAGCAATGGCAAACGGCACGTTAAGTATCCTTGCTAATGTCTGTGCAAGAAGTGTTTTACCACAGCCCGTTGGGCCAAGCATAAGAATATTACTCTTTTGTAATTCTACATCATCTGAGATAATTCCATTATTTACTCTCTTGTAGTGATTATAAACAGCAACGGCTAAAGTCCTTTTTGCTTCATCCTGACCAATAACATATTGTTGTAGAACATCATTTATTTCCTTTGGAGTAGGCGTCTCTTCTGAATCCTGAACCTCCATTGAAACCTCATCAAATTCCTCATCAATAATCTCTGAGCATAATTCTATACATTCATCACATATATATACCCCTGGTCCTGCAACAAGACGCTTAACTTGATCCTGAGTTTTACCACAGAATGAGCATTTCAGTTGCTTTCTATCCTCATATTTTGCCATTACTTCACCTCTTCTAGCTTTTGCGTTCCATGACCTGATCTACTAAGCCATAAGCCAACGCCTCTGGTGCAGACATAAAGAAGTCTCTTTCAGTATCTAATTGTATCTTTTCTAACGGCTGACCAGTTCTATCACTTAATATTTTATTCAATTTGTCCTTTATCTTAAGTATCCACTCAGCATGTATCTTAATGTCCGTTGCCTGTCCGCGAGCACCACCTAAAGGCTGATGTATCATTATCTCACTATTTGGCAAAGCAAATCTTTTGCCTTTAGCCCCAGCTGCTAATAAAAACGCACCCATACTCGCTGCCATTCCTACACATATTGTAGATACATCTGGCTTAACATACTGCATAGTATCATATATTGCAAAACCTGAAGTCACCGAACCACCCGGACTATTAATATACAACAAAATGTCCCTGTCTGGATCCTCAGCTTCCAAAAACAACATTTGAGCAACAACAAGACTTGCTGTCACATCATTTACTTCATCACTCAATAAAATAATTCTATCCTTAAGTAATCTTGAATATATATCATATGACCGCTCTCCACGATTGCTCTGTTCTACTACTACAGGTACTAATGCCATAACTCACCCTCCATTCATCGTCAAAAATAGAAACTTGCTTCCTTAATAAGGTTATTACCCTAAGATGTTATATAATAAGAATCTTTGTTGTTTGCACAATAAAGACTTAAAACTTTTATTATACAACATCTTATTTTTAGTTATCACCTAATTATTTATTATATCTTAACCATTTCGTTTGTATTTTAAACTATTACATTATTTTACCACGGCTTTTTCAACAAGTAAAGCAATAGTATTTTGTATTATTAAATTTTCTTTAATATATTCTATATCTTCTGGACGCAAATGTTTCTTAAAATCTTCAATTTCTTGCTTCATTCTTTCAGCGTTTTTCTTGATCTCTTCCTCAAGCTCATCATCAGTTGCGTTAACGTCCTCTTTTTTAGAAATAGCCTCAAGTACGAGCTGTGTTCTGACCTGTTCTTCAGCCATATTCTTATACTGTGCTCTCATGTTATTAATATCCATTCCCAGCATCTGTATATAGGAATGAAGATCCATCCCCTGATAACGCAAGCTTCTATCAAAATTTCTAAGAATACTATCTATTTGGTTTTCTATCATTACCTCAGGCAACTCAATAGTTGAATTCTCAACAGCCTTTTTAATAACTGAATCCTCTAGCTTTTGCTTTGCATCCTTTTCTTTTGTTTCTGTAAGCTTAGATTTTATGTCATTCTTGTAATCCTCTAAGGTTTCAAACTCACTTACGTCCTTAGCAAATTCATCATCTATTTCAGGCAATTCTTTAACCTTTATTTCATTGATTTTAACATTAAATACTGCTTCCTTGCCTGCAAGCTCTTCAGCCTGATAGTCTTCAGGAAAGGTAACATTAACATCTACTTCCTCATCAGTTTTTTTGCCAATTAGCTGTTCTTCAAAGCCTGGTATAAAGGTTCCAGAGCCTATTACGAGGTCATAATCTGTTCCTGTTCCACCTTCAAACACTTCACCATCAACAGAACCCTCAAAATTTATATTAACTGTATCTCCATTAATGATATCTCTATCATCTATTGTTACCATTCTTGAATTTCTTTCAGCTACCTTATCCAACTCTTTTTGGACATCCTCATCAGTAACCTCAGCGTCAGGCTTTTCTACCTCTAAACCAAAGTACTCTCCTAATTCAACCTCTGGCTTAACTGTAACCTTAGCAGTAAAAATGAAATTCTGGCCACTTCCTACTTGAACAACATCAATTTCTGGTCTATCCACAGGATTCAAGTCGTGCTCTTCAACTGCTTTATCATATGCCTCAGGACAAGCAAAATTTATAGCGTCTTCGTACAATACACCCTCACCATAATATCTTAGAACAATATTTCTGGGTGCCTTTCCCTTTCTGAAGCCTGGAACAGCAAAACGACCTTTGTTTTTATTAAACGCTTTCGTCATGCTTTCCTCAAATTTGTCAGCTGGTATTTCGATTTCAAGTTGTACTATGTTTTTTTCCACATTTTCTAGTTTAGAATTCATTTGGTATGTACCCTCCCACTCCTATTTCAACTATCTGTATTGATAATTTTTACCATTCTCAGATAGCTTATTTTATTTTAATTTTAAATCTATATGAGCTTACTTCAAACTTATTTGAATTGAAGAACAAGCCTAAATTACAGACAATTATTGTATGACAATATACAAACCACTATATTATATCATATCACCAAAAAAGCTACAATGAAAAAATCATTGAATTGCCTATTTTGGTAGCAAAATCTGTTTATTCTCTTTTGATTCCCTGTAAATCACAAATTTATTTCCTATAACCTGAACATATTCTGCTGATAGCTCCTCTGCAAGCTCTTCGCAAACCTCACGTGCAGTAAATAAAGCATTTTTTAGTACACTTCCCTTAACCAGCTCATGCTGCTCTAAGTACTCATCCACTTGGGTAATAAGGCTATCCGTTATACCAGCTTTTCCTACCTGCATAATTGCTGGAACAGCATTAGCCAGCCCTTTCAAATAGCTTCGTTGCTTTCCTGTTAGCATTTTTTGTTTTCATTCCTTTCTTTTAACCTTATGTCCATCCCTTTCTTTAGGAACACATCTAGGTTGAAAGAAAATCATATATTTATACCTTCTCTGGTTTATTTATTTTAAAAGGTAATTTTCTTTCAACCATATCCCTCCAGAATATGTTTAGATACTATCTCACATAATCAAACTCAAAATCAAATATACTAACCGTATCTCCTTCGCTAATTCCCATTTCCTCTAGCTTTTCAAATACGCCTTTATTCTTTAGTGAACGATGCAAATAATTTAATGACTCTATATCGCTGTAGTTTACACCTCTCATTATTTTCTCTACCCATTTTCCTTTTATGATGTAAACCCCTTTTTCATCAATAGTTATTTCAACTGGAGGTCTATTATCCTCTATGGTATAGAGCTTTTCTTCCTCCTCTGGATTAAAGAGAACTGTATCAGGGATATCCTTTAGCTTAACTGAAATAAATTGAAGTAGCTCCTTTATTCCCATGTTAGTAGCTGCAGAAATTGGGAATACCTTATGTCCCTTTTCTTCAATGTACTTTGTAAAACGCTCCAATTCCTCAGTTTGACCACCTAAAACATCAATTTTATTAGCTGCTACAATCTGATAGCGTTTTTCAAGCATAATATTGTATTTATTTAACTCACTGTTTATAATTTCATAGTCTTCAATGGGGTCTCTGCCATCCAACCCAGCAACGTCAATAACATGTAGCAACAGCTTTGTTCTCTCAACGTGCTTAAGGAATTCATGCCCTAAGCCCACCCCTTCGTGAGCTCCTTCAATAAGCCCAGGAATATCAGCAACAACAAAGCTATTACCCTCACCTAAGCTTACAACCCCTAAATTCGGCTTCAATGTAGTGAAATGATAATTAGCAATTTTAGGCTTTGCAGAGGATACTATAGACAGTATAGTGGACTTGCCAACGTTAGGAAATCCAACCAGCCCTACATCAGCTAGTAGCTTTAATTCTAATAACACCTCGATTTCCTCTCCAAGTGTTCCTGTCTTGGCAAAATTGGGTGCTTGTCTTGTCGGAGTTGCAAAATGTTGATTTCCCTTGCCACCGTGTCCACCCTTTGCCACTACCTTACTTTGACCATCATCAGTTAAATCGGCTATTATTCGTGAAGAATTCTTTTCCTTAATAATAGTGCCACAGGGAACCTTTATAATAAGGTTTTCGCCGCCTCTTCCAGTGCAGTTTGATGAGCTACCGTCTTGACCTCTCTCGGCTTTATAATGTCTTTTATATCTGAAGTCTGCTAGAGTTCTCATGTCTCTGGTCGCAATGAAAATAATATTGCCACCAGCTCCACCATCTCCGCCGTCAGGTCCCCCATTACTAACATATTTTTCTCTATGAAATGAAATAGCACCATTTCCTCCATCTCCAGCCTTTAGACTGATCTCAGCACTATCAATAAACATTCAATATCCTCCCAATAAACCTTCCCATTTATCTTTTCCAAGTACCTTCTAAATATACTAAGCTATACACTAAGCTTAAATTGCAAGCCATAAACTAAAGGGGACAGTCAAACCATCCCCCCTAATCTGTAAGTTAATTCACTTTTGCAAAAAATACTTAAATCAAGAGCCACCCTGCTAAATACAAAGTTCTCAATTTAGATTTACTGTACTAAGCATTAACAATACTAACCTGTTTCTTGTCCTTACCTTTTCTATGGAATTTAACTGTTCCATCTTCAAGTGCAAACAATGTATCATCACTACCAATCCCTACATTTTCACCAGGATGTATTTTAGTTCCTCTTTGTCTTACTAAAATATTTCCAGCTTTAACAAACTGACCGTCAGCTCTCTTTACTCCAAGTCTCTTTGACTCACTATCACGACCGTTTTTTGTACTACCTACCCCTTTTTTGTGGGCAAATAATTGAATATTGATTTTTACCATTTCCTACACCTCCTCATCAACTAGTGTAATATATTCTCCGTATGCAATTTCCATTTGTTTAAGCCCTATAGCCATTGAGTCTAGTATAATTTCTGCTATATTTTTCTTTTCATCGGATATATCCAAGTCTATATTGCACTTAATATACCCTTCCTTTTCAATATAGTTATTAATATCAAGCATCTCATCTAGGGAGCCTAGAGCGGTAAATACTATCGCAGAAACCGCCGCACACACAATATCACTTCCCTGTTCAGAAAAGCCTGCATGCCCCTCAACAGTGAATTCCCAAATAAAGCCCTGACTATCTCTAACTATATTAATTGAAATCATATCTCAATTCCCTCAACAGTACTATATCAGCTTTCAGTTATACAATCGCAATTAATTCTGCCTTTTGTTAAGCATTAATCTTTTCAATTTGCACTTTTGTATATGGTTGTCTGTGTCCTTGTTTCTTTTTATAGCCTTTTTTGGACTTAAATTTGAAAACAATAATCTTCTTGTCTTTTCCTTGTCCTACTACTTTTGCTTCAACAGAAGCACCAGATACCAAAGGAGCTCCAAAACTCACTTCTCCTTCTTTCTCAACTGTTAATACCTTGTCAAAAGTAACCATTTGTCCATCCTCAGCTGTAAGCTTTTCAACAAATACAACGTCACCTTCCTGAACCTTGTATTGTTTTCCGCCAGTCTCAATAATTGCGTACATTCGCTGCACCTCCTCCATCCTATCTCGCCAGATCAGGTAGCTATTAATCATTAGATTAATTGCATTTTTAACCTATCTCTGTGCGGTCGCCGTTATATTCTAGCATAATAATATTGGTCTGTCAAATGTCAAATTAAAATTTTTTTGTTTATTTTTATTACCATTACTTTCTTCAGGCACAAATCTGGGTTGAAAAAAAATCATAATTTATACCTTCTCTATTTAAATCATTTTAATTAAGCAATTTTCTTTAAACCTTCATAAACCATAAGTTAAAAACACGTTTTTATACAAAAAGTATATTTAAGCATTTAGTATTTCAACAAATTCTAGATCAGTTCACTTCATTACTTCAGTATTACCACTTGTTATAAAGGTAATATGACCTTAAACAGGTTCTGAGAACCTAGATTTATAAATTTTACATACCCGATACCTGAAAACGCGTGTCTAATCCTTTTCATACCAATTCCTGATTTTGAGAAGCGACCCTTTTCATCCAATACCAAAACCCTTTGATAT
>QKEK01000025.1 GCA_003251775.1 Clostridia bacterium
CTAATTGGCAATGCTCTTTGAACCTGCCTCAGAAAATAATGTATTTTGACAATAAGGACAGCTTTGTGGAAAGGCTGAAATTCAAATATGAGCTGAATCAAAAACCAGGGTTTAGCTACTATGAGTAAGGTACATAGCCCTTTTAAGTACGATAGTCTTTGTTTCATTGTTGTTTGGTTGACTATATCATGACTATATTATGAGTGTATTGCGTTGTTGTATATGAGTGTATTGCGTTGTTGTATCTTTATATCACCAATAAATGCTAAAGCTTCACTAATTGAGTGTAATTTTGCATAAATATGCAAGTATTGAGAAAGCGTTGCATTTGATAATAAATTTAAAAATCTTATTATAGTACTCTTAGTATGCAAAAAAAGTCAAATGGCTATTGATATCAGACAAAAAGTATCAAGAGAAGCTTCTTTATTATTTTGTATAATTAATGTAAATAAGAATCCTAAGCTATCGAAGCTATCATTGATAGCGGATAGCTTAAGAACCTTGTTATTGCACAATAAATTTAAGGAGGCTACTACTATGAATATCAAGGAAATAGGTCTAGTTAAACGTACGGAAAATGGCAGTATTATAAAGCTAAGGACAGAATATGTTGAGGGGCTAAACAATATTGAGGGATTTGGTCATTTAGTTGTTTTATGGTGGGCTCATTTAGTAGATTCAGAAGAGTATAGGGAAATACTCTCAACTAATAAGCCGTACAAAACAGGTCCTGAGAATATAGGTGTTTTTGCAACTAGATCCCAGCTCAGACCCAACCCCATCGGAATGAGTATCATCAATGTTACTAATATTGACTATACTAATGGTATCATATATACTTCATATATAGATGCCGAAGAGGATACACCTGTATTGGACATAAAACCTTATTACCCATGCTCAGATGTGGTAAAGTACATAAAAATGCCTGACTGGTGCAGTCACCTACCTAAATGTATTGAAGAATCAGCTTCATTTGATTGGGAGAATTATTTCAATTTCTAATATGTAAGCGATTTTAAAACTTTTAATTTGATAAAAATTATTTAAGTTTTAAAATCGTTAATATAAAAATGCTTGAAAACCGCTTACATTCGTTATTTGTGCTGAAGGTATGGGAGGGTAATATGAATAATAGAGAGATTATACTAAGTTCTATAGATATTATGGAAAGTAAACTGAAAAGTAGTACAACAATATATGAGATATCAAGTGAGTTAGGATTCTCTCTCTATTATTTCAGCCGTCTATTTAAAGCTATTACAGGTATTTCTCCAAAATCATATTTACTGGCACGTAAAGTATCCCATTCTATTGATGCTCTTTTGAATACTAACCATAGTATTTTAGATATTGCTTTGGACTATGGTTTTGGAAGCTCAGAGAGTTATACCAGAGCTTTTTTCAAAATTATTCGTGAAAACCCATCTGATATTCGTAGAAGAGGGTTAGTAGATTCAAGGCTATTAATGAAAACAATTTCCGCCAACCAGCTTAAGTGTCATAAGCATGCTATTGATAAAGTACCGGAAATTATAGATTTAGGTTCAATAAAGCTTGTTGGTATTCCTTTCTTTTTTGATGTAAATATTAAAAATGATTTAACATATCAATGGGAGCTATTAATGAATAACTTAGATAAAATTCCCATGATTTCTGAGCCGCACCGATTTTATCAGCTACAGTTTTGGTTTCCAGAGCAGGATACTGATACTCTTTATTTCTACGTGGCTGTTGAAGTCAATGACTATAGGGACGTACCCATACAATTTACGGCAAAGACCTTGCCTGCACAAAGATATCTTAAATTCAGACACCAAGGCTTATCCAATCAGGTTAATTATACATACCAGTATATCTATGAAGAGTGGCTGCCTTGTACGGAATATCGGTTATCCAGTAATTTTAATTTTGAATACTACGGCAATGCATATTTGGGACCATGTAATGAAGATTCTATTAGTGAGATTTATATCCCTTTATCAGATGAGTAAATGGTTTATTTTAAACATGATATTATACCCTCTTTTAGTGTTAGCCTTTAAGCACTTAAATGAATACATGGGTGCTTAAAAGTTCCTACAACAAAAATAGTTTTAGTATAGATAGTTGAATAATTGTCATTTAATAGCTGTAAAACTGTGAAAAAAACAGTTGCTTTTTTCACAGTTTTATATTATTATATATAGTGCGTTGTCTTGGTGATACTAATTCAACCATGTGCCCATAGCTCAATTGGATAGAGTGTCTGACTACGTAGTAAAAAGTTTTATATGTGCCGTTAGCCCAATTGGATAAGGCGTTGCACTACGGATGCAAAGATTTCGGGTTCAAGTCCTGAACGGCACGCCAGTGAAGCCCGCTAGTTTTAAGGATTAGCGGGCTTTTTGTGTATATTAAGAGTAATGCAAGACAAATAAGTAGCTTAATTATACCTTTGCTCGGAACTAATTATAATTTTTTGAAAGCTATTTATAATACGTGTTATACGTGCTATAATAAGAATATGAGGAGGGTTGCCAATGACAGGTAAGGAAATGGTAAAATTAATGAAAAGAAACGCTTGGGAAGTCAAAAGAATAAAGGGCAGCCACTACATTATGAAAAAAGACAATGAAATAGAAGTAGTACCAGTACATAATAAAGATTTGAAGGCAGGATTAGAAAATGCGATAATTAAGAGGTTGGAACTTAAGTAGTCCCTCATAATTCACTTAATATAGAACATAATATTTTAAATGAACCTAATATGAAAAGAGGAGAATGAATTTGAAAAAGTTATATGTATATCCAGCAATATTTCATCCAGAAGAAACAGGGTATTCAGTTTTTTTCCCTGATCTTCAGGGATGTCATACGCAAGGTGAGGATTTGGAGGATGCTACGCTAATGGCTCAAGAGGCTTTAGCAACATACTTAGAATATATATTAGATGAAGGTACATCTTGTCCTACCCCGTCATCTCCCGAGCAAATTAGCATTACAGGAAAAGATTTTATTGCAATGATAAATGCTAATATGTTTAATATAATGGATAAAACAAGTGGCAAAGCGATAAAAAAAACATTAACTATTCCAGCATGGTTAAATGATGAAGCAGAGAAACAACATATAAATTTTTCATCATTATTAAAAGAAGCTTTAATTGAACGAATTCAAAAATAGCCACTAAATCCCGATAGTTTTAAGGACTAGCGGGGTTTTTGTGATGAATTACACTCCTACCCATACCACCTAGCCTTATGCCCCCTCACGTCAACATGAGTGAAGGTTTTATATATGCCTATTCCGTCAAAGCCTACTTCCTCTGCTGTTTTAGCAACCTGCTCTGGTGCAAAGCCAGAAACGGTAATATCTGCTGCTCTGCCATACATATGCTGACTATTAGCTGCTCCACCGATTTTAGTGTTGTATTTAAGATTTCTATATCCACTGTGAACAATCACTGGCTTTCCTAGCTTATCTCTCAGCCTTTGCAGCTTGTCTATAAGCTCTGTATCAAGCAGTACTTCAGCCGAGCCATCAGGGCATACAAACTCTGATAGCTTAAAATTCTTACTTAATTGAATATCTTCTATTACTTTAATCAAGAAAATCCCTCCTCTTAGACAATGTAAAAAGCTTTTGTTTTAACCTTTAATAAATACCTTGTTATGCTGGCTATACGACTACTCATTCCTCCTAATGGAAAACTGTCATAGAATTACAACCACAGACTAGGGTGCTACATACTAACTCCCCCATACATTTTGTAGCAATAACTACCGTAAGCGGTTTCCAAGACATATTGTCTTGGCGATTTAACGAACTTCATTAGAATTTCTATTAAATTCGGAGTTTGTTAAACACTTACACATTAATTGAACTGTCCAATTTACCATTATCAAAATAATCCTTAATCATGTTATACCATTTTTGTAATGCTTCTCTGAAATACTGCTCTGTTATAAATAGCCTCAACCATCTAGGAATTATGGCATAGAGCTGTTTAAAGACATACTCAAACTTTTGTTTTCCTGCTCCATAGCCAAATACTCTTTCAGCCTCAAGCATTAATCTAAAGCCTAGGCTTCTAAGCTGTTCCCACTGCTTTGTTATAACTAAATATATTACATATCCTATCAATAAAACCATGACAACAATGCTTGCCCAGTTTTCTATTATATAGTTTTTCATACTAACTCCCCCATGTATTTTTACAAATAACTACTGTAAGCGGTTTACAAGACATTTCGTCTTGGCGATTTAACGAACTTCTTAAGAATTCTCATTAAATTTTAAGTTCGTTGAACGCTTACATATTGATCACTCCCTTTTTATCTACCGTCTAGTATCAAGTAATTTATACCTGATACTTTGCAACCTTATTACCATTCCTCTCTTCAGGCACAAATCTGGGTTGAAAGAAAATCATAAATTTATACCTTCTCTATTTCAATCATTTTAATAGGTCATTTTCTTTCAACCTTATATCCATTGCTTTTTCATGCACAAATCTAGGTTGAAAGAAAATCTTATATATATACCTTCTCTATAAAAATCTTTCTAATTGGTAATTTTCTTTCAACCTTATACCTAACACTGATATACTAATACCTGTCGCTTATTTGTTTATTTGTTGTTTATACCTTTCCTTTTTATCCTCTAGATTTTAAATAGATAGGTTATTGCTACAGATATAACAGCAGTTATAATGCAGGTAATAACCAAATCCCAGCGTCTTGCCGGCTTATCCTTTAATACCTTCACATCCTGCTCTATGCACTCAATTTTTTGAGTGTGTTGAACTCCCTGCTGCGCTAGTAGCTTAATATTGGTATTCATCTCATAGAGTATCTTCTGGTTGCCCTCTAACTCCTCTATCCTGTGGGCATTGGACTTTGTCCTCTGCTCGACTTCTGTTAGTCTTTCTATCCATTTTTCTTCCAATGCTGTTTACCTCCATTTTTTTTAGTTAAATCGGTTCTGTTTTAGATGGGTAATGTTTAGTACCGTTCATTTATTTGCTTTTGTGTTATTTAGAAATGTACAGGCAAAAGCTACTTAGATTAAAGTTAATGAGTAAATAAGAATGTATAATTGCAAGATATTATAAAGTAGAGTGTAAATATACAACAACTAATTTTACTCTTTTTGCTTGTTATTCTAATATGAACTTCTATATTTTCGACACTATCATAATATCAGGTAGCTTGACTATCTTCTTGTTTTTCAATATGGGGGTTTTGGTACTAAGTATGCAGAGTTTATTAATTCTGCATACTTAGTTGCCTAACTTAAATTTTTTTCCTCCTATATACTCGAATACAGTAATTACAGTACCGATAATAAAGCAATTAACCATATACAGAAACTCACAAGCATTGACAATAGAAGTACATATAAAAAAAGATAAACCGCCTACTTAGCCTATAGACCTATCAGATGTATTATCATACATAACTTCTATCCCCATATAGATTAAACCGCCTATAAAGAATTTTATTATTAACTTATTTCCATATCCCATGAAATCACATTCAGTTCTTCAATACTTTTAGCATTACTAATCAAAGAATCAATATATATCTGCTTATACTCAATAGTATATTCATATTTAAAAGCAACTCCACAAACAGTCATAAACTGTTCTGCTGTATGGTCTAAAAGAGCACCTTTATTTGTAGACCATTTTACTAATGTTTGAGCTAGTGGACTTGACTGTACAGAAAACATTTTTTCAAATCTTTTCTGACTTATTCCATCATATGTGTAATGATGAACTACTCCATCCTCGAAAGTTTCGACATCAAACCCTAACTCTAACTCTTGTTTAGCAAATAACGCTATCTCCGATTTTTTTACTGCTTTATGATACTCTAAAATATCTGACATTGGAATAAAATCAAATATAACATTATTAGTCTGCAAATCGTACTTTAAAGAAGTAGCTCTGCTAAATTCTTCATTGTATTGTCCCACTTCTAATTCAACTATTATTAAATCATCCATGTTATATATCATTAAAGCTGATTGTGTCATTAAATCTTCATCTATACTAGCAATTGATTCAATATCGTTTTCCCCCGTATCAAAAATAAAACTACCATCAAATTTCTTGAAATATAAGCGTCTACCGTATAACATTTTATCCCCTCCTATTGCTCACTCGCTACCCAAGTTATGTTTGTTGCTCCGCCAGTCATATAATCTTGTACCTGTATTCCAAAACCAGAGGAGGTCGGATTAACTGCTGAGACCCCATTATATTGAAGTTGCCCTGAAACATTCCATTCAAAATCTCTTATATGATACCCAGTTCTAGCATTATAAGTAAATTGAATTGAAACTTGTTTTGGTTGAAAACCACAATTTATAGTCCACATAGTATTCTGTGATATAGCTGAAACATTACCACTTGCTCGCCTTTTAGCTATGCCTATAACCCCATATATGTTTTTGCCCGTCAAAATATTATTAGGAATATAATCCGTAATATACCCAGAATAAACCATAATGCTTCCATTATAATACCCTTCAGGCGGATACATGTAAATATAATTTTGTACTCCAGGATTTAATGTTGCTAATTGAGTAGATGTCCTATTCGGCATAGTACCAACAATTCCAGTATCATCATCGTTGCTGAATTTTTTTCCTGCTAGTACATTTGCAGCAACAGCATCACCTTCTGCACTAGCTTTTAGAAAAAAATCTGTACCATCATACCAAACTGTGTAGGCTTTACCGCTTACAATGTTTGGTGTATCTGTGGTATTGGGTTTGTATAGGCTTACAGTACTAGCACCATTGACAGCTATTGTTGTTGCAGAGCCACTATTATTAGCACTAGCTACAAACGTGAATGATTGTCCAGCTGTATAAGTAAATGGTGCATAGGATATTACTATTGCTGTGCCTGTGCCTGTCGCAGTAGGAAACTTCACAACACTAGCCAACTGCGAAGCCACAGTGCCACCCGCTTCATCAGTAAGCACATTTTCAGCCAGAGTAACAGGAAGAATGGAATCCCACCCGTTATTCTCTGCATTTCTCTTTTTAATAATTGTATTATATGCTGCCATGTCTTCTGCCATGTCTTATCCCTCCTATACTATTTCATACCAGAAGTCCCCACTTGCTGGGCTACTTGGTGCAGTTGCATTTACAGTTATTTTTGATAGACCGTCCAGCTTTGCCTTATCAGCTCCGCTCATAAGCCCAGCGTTCCCACTAGAAACCGCGTTAGGAATCACATCAGTGCCTCCTGTTATATGGGTTGTAGCGTGGGCAGTAGGCGTTCCAGATGCGTGTGAGTGAGAGGATATTACTCCTGTCAGCTTTGCTTCAATTTCAGCCTTGGTTATATCACTATTTTTCTGTGCAGTGCTAGGTGCATGTGCTATCTGACTGTGGTCATATGCTATCTTACCCCTGTCACCTCGATACGCTGTAGCACTTGTTTCTCCCAGTGCTATAGATGCACTAATCTCAGCATAAGCTGAACCGCTCCACCTATATGTTTTATTAGTATCCTGTGCTATATATATCTTTCCTGTCTCACCCATTGCAGGGAAATTAGCCTGTGAAGTGTACTCAAGCACATCATCTACATATGATGGCAGTTGGGTTGCTGGCACCTTTCCTGTCGCATCTAATTCTGCATACCCGTTAGCAACACCCTTATTGGCTACGTTTTCTGGGGTGAAGCCAAGTGCATTTTGCTTTGCATTCCATGCTGCTTTCTCTGTGTCAGACACAAAACGCTGTGCTGTTGTTTCTTCTACATTTGCGGCCTTTGTTTTTGGGAATATATTATCCCAAACCGAGCCATTCCTTTGTTTTATTTGAACATTAATATCCGCCATTTAAAAATCTTCCTTTCTTTTTATTTATTTATAATGGTTCAAACCAGTATCCTGATTCTGGTGGTGTGCTACTGGTTGTTGCATTATTAACTGCGACACCACCTATCTCAAAATTTGCTTCGGCTGTCACCTCAAACCAGAGCGACTGCGGATGCACCTCAGTAGGCTCGGTCTCTTGAAGGTACGTCATATTAGACAACTGCGTGCTTACCCCATCCACACTCTCCTGACTTGCCTTTGCACTCCAAACAGATTTTTCAGTATCACTTACAAATCTGTGCGTACTGTCTTCAGTAATCATAGGTGCGGGATGCGAAGTGGGGTGTGTGTAATTATTTGCGTTGGGAGCAATGCTCGCTAGCTTGCTTTTTTCTGCTGTTGTATAATCCTCTGTGCTTAATTGCTTGCCTAAGACCTTATCTACCTTGTTTGCTACCGCCTGATCCAAGACATCCATATTGCTATTTATATCAGCAATATTGACAACATCTGTACCCTCAGGCTTTTTTAAATTCAGATTCACTGTTGTATTCACTTTATCACACTCCTTCAAATACTCTAATTTCATCCCATGTCTTGTTTCCTACCTCCGACCAAGACAATTGACTAAGATTATTCCAAATTGTATAGGTATATTTAAAGCTGTAGTCAAGATGTGCTGGTTTTATTTCATCAAGAGCCTGCTCTAAGCCTTGCATATTGGGAGGAATACCCATAACCCCTGTAAACCTTATGTCGAACCTGTGTTCATTGGGATACTCTATAACCTCTACCTCTCCTCCACTAAAGGCAATAGCCATGTTTTTAATCATTTCCCTTGTGGTTGTGCCAGAGCCTCTGAGCTTAGCTAGTATGTTTTCCCTTCTTCGCTCATAGGTTTTAGACAAATCGGTCTCAAGTCCTAGCTCCTTCTCCCATCGCCCAAGTCCCCATGTTGCTGTATTTACAAACAATTGATTGAGCAAATCCTCAACTAAATATCTTGTAATTCCTTCACGTTCACCAATAACTGTCTGAAGCTGCTCCATTTCCTTAATGCCCTGCCAATATTCTGGTAGATATTGCATTAAGTCAGGTATACATTTCACAACCTCAGCCTCTACGTATACATTTACTAAGCCGTCTGTCAGCTCATTTATCAGCCCATTACTGTAAAGCTCCTGACTATAATTGCTTACACCCATTTTTACACCTCCAGACTGACACTACCCAAGACTGGAATTTCTTCATCGAGTAATGGTATATTGCTTGTAGAGCTATTAATACTCAGATTTGTATAGTCCAGCACACCCGTTGTGCTTAATAAAATTGTCCCAATCTTGGCATGACTTACGTAATTTGCTTCAAAGGCAATAAGCTTAAAATATTCCTTTAATACTTTAGTGAATTCTTCAAGCACGTTCTGTAAGCTATAGCCTTGTGCTAGAATTACAGTGGAAGAGATATCTATGGTCTTTCCCGTTGCCGATACTACTGTTACCTCTGCCCCTATTGGTCTTTGCTGTTCTATATAATTTGCAGTTTCCTCCACGAGGGCTATAGCGGCTGGTTGCTTATCTGCATCTACTATTGCTACCTTTACCGTCCCTGCACCATTCCACAGGGGGTAAACCCTTGCCCCACCTACCCCAGCATGCTCCATAGCCCATTGCTTGTATTGATGTACATTCCCAGAGGTTGCAGGCTTTTGGGTTCTTAGCATATATCTGTTTAACAGAGATGAGTCGGTTTCCTCATTCTCTCCGATAGAGATAGACTCTATAAGCTCTGCCTTTGTAAGTCCGTTGATAAATTCTATTGGTATCATACTGCCAACAGGTCTATTGCCCTCCGCTCCCAATGCTTCACACTCCATTGCATATTGCCCTGCCTCTATTCTCTCTATTGTGGAATATGTCAAGCCTTCAATGGAAAATCTACTGCCAATTGCAATATCTAAAGGTACTCCGTTTTCCCCTTCAAATATGCCTTTTTTAATAGCTCTAGTTGCAGCTCTTCTGGCTATACCCATTTCCTTTGTACGTCTCTCCAAATACTCGCCACTTGCTGTTCCTGCAAAGCATAGCTTAAGGTTAACCTCTAAATCCGAATACATTTGTGCCAATTCTGCTGCGGCGGGTGCAAGTGCATCATAAATTACACTCCCCTCTCGCTTATCAACGTTATTGCTTACCTTATCCAGCATACTGTTAAGTATGTATTCAAATGTATAAGCTTCATACAATTATCCCACCTCCTTAGCTATTTTGAATGAACCGTATTCACAGAGGACTGTAAATTCAACAACCATACTCTCACTTTTTGTTGCTATGCTTATATCCTCTACGCCCTTTACTCGTTCATCCTGCATAATTGCTTCCTTTATTCTTCTTTTGATTTCAGATTTAACAAATGTGGGGCTCATGCCTTGCAATGCTTTTAGTTCATTCCCATAGCTGTCATCATAAATGACATAATCGAACCGCTCAGTTTGTAAAATCTTAAATACCGCCTGCCTGATAGCCTCAAGATTGTCTATTCTTTCTACTACCCTGCCTCTTTCTACGTCTATTTTCCATGTACAGGAGGGCATTTGCTTTTCCTGTACTGCCTCATTTATTATTGTCCCTCCAGCTGGTATCATCATATCACCACCCTATCTAAAACCACGTATTTCTGACCTCCCTGTTCCCTGAGAAGCAGAACCTGATCACCTTGCTGTAATCCCCTTCTAACCAATATTCTTTCATCGAATGCCTTACCAGTTTGAACCTCTGTAGCCCCATCCATATAAGTATGACTATGCTCCAAATCCAGTTCAAGCTGTGAAAGCCCTTCGGGTACTATCAGAAAGTCTTTTGTCAGTACAAAACGCTGGTCAACAGATATACTTAAAGGGTTTGCATTGGTGACGGTTCCGCATAATACGCTGACTGGATTGGTCGCATCAACAGCTTGTATGCCAGCGGTTTTAATAATTTTTAGTAAACTAGACATCATATCACCTTCATTTCCAAAGTCATTGTATGCTCTGCTCCATCAAAATCGTGGGTACATTCATCAATCAGAAAGTACTGGCTAATATTAAGCTCGCCAATAATTACTGGAACAAAGCAGCCCGCCCTAATACTTAAATCTCCTATTGCCTGTATGCTTAGTGATTTGGTTTCCCTGTTTTTCAGGGTAGCAAGTGCAGATAAAAGCTCATTGATTTGTGCAGTGTTCATATTCTCGTCTACCGACTGATATAGCTGCAATATACCCCATTTAGCTATATTTGCACTATCCCTTGCTATATACACATCCCTTTTACCAGTTTTTTTGTTATCCTGATATAGTTGAATCTTGTTATAGGTATCTGAGTCTATTGATTTCTTACTTGAATAATCAAGCATAAGGCTTTCATCCCCAATTACAAGTCCCAATATACAATCTGCTGAGTTTCTTATAGACAAATACCCGAAATCATCAAATAGGAAATAGTTTCTTTTAGTATTAATCAAGGTATAGTCCAATGCCTTACAAATAATATCCAACAGCTTTTTGCCGTCCTCAATCATTCTGGGTATACGGTAAACGGTATCGTCTACCCT
>QKEK01000305.1 GCA_003251775.1 Clostridia bacterium
TATATTCATGAAGCCCTCTACCTCTCCTACTCTAGTGCTTAACGTAACGAGTGCTATCATTTCATTAGGCGACATAATCTGAGCAAACTGTGCATTTGTCTCTATTCGCTCTAATCTAGGTCTTGTCTCAATTACATTCTCCCAAGGCTCCTTCATTAACATCAGAATCTGAGAAATAATTCGCTCAACTATTGCCATTTCTATTTCAGTAAAGCCTCTAACCTTCTCTATGGATACACCCTGCCCACCTAGTATTCTATCTATAAGAGCATATGCTATCTGAGGTGACAAATCCAGTATAATTGAGCCTGATAACGGCGAAAAATCAACTACAGCCAATATAGCAGGATTAGCAATAGAATTCGTAAATTCTGAGTATTGCAAAGCCTCCACTGAAATAACTTCTACCTGTACAAGTGTTCTAAGATAACCAGATAGAAAATTCGTTACCAATCTGGAATAATTCTCGTGAATATGCTGTAATGTCCTTATATGATCCTTTGCAAACTTACTTGGTCTTTTGAAATCATGTAGCTTTACTTTTTTCTCATGAGAATTGGTCTGAATTTCCTTAACATCAATTTCCCCAGTATTAAGTGCTTGCAACAGATTATCTATCTCATTTTGTGACAGTATATCACCCACTGCAGCTCACCCCCTACTGTACAAACCACTTTGATAATACTACATCAACTACAATATATTGCTTTTCCTTCTCGCCCTGATCAAAAATCTCATTAATTTTATCCTTTAAATCCAGCTTAACCTTTTTTTGCATATCATTGGTTGCCGCTACTGAAGGTTGCAAATCATTAATATACATTCTGACAGTCTCCTGAATATCAGAGTGATACTTATCAAATAGCGTAGCTACCCTTTCAGCATTATTATTATTCTTTCCCTCATCGCATTTTAGTGTAATTCTGGCAATCAATACAGAGTCTTCTCTTCCTTCTTCCATGGCAAGACTAAAAAACGGGTCTGAATCCTCATCAAAAATCTCAAATTTAGCTATCTGCTCCACTGGTACAGCTTTGGGTCCATTGTCAATCTGAGCAAACTGGTCACCTGGCTTAACCTCAGTGTTTAAACCCTTTAACGTCACAAAAAGCACAAAAACTGATATAGCAAGTGAAAGTGCCAAAACAACTATCACTACTAACAGTATTGTGTATACCATTTTACCTTCCAATAAATCACCTTCTTTGTAAAAACTTTTCTTTCGTATTCTATATTATAAAAGCATCTAAATATACTCGTAATTTCCTGCTTATCTGCTTATCTGCTTATCTGCTTATCTGCTTATCTGCTTATCTGTTCACTGATTCCGACAAATGTCGACCAGTAAATACACCACTCTTATATTGTACCACTTTTTCTACAATCTCTTCAACTGTTTCAGTAACAATATATTTTTTCCCATTCAATAAGGTAATTACAGTATCGGGAGTTGCCTCTACTGTTTCTATATGATCACAATTAATCACATACTGTGTCCTATTCATTCTAGTAACCTTTATCATTAAAATCTCCTGCCGTAATCTCTATAATTACTATATTATTTTTTTACTAATATCTTAATAGCTATTTTCCTTTTACGTTGCTGAGTTAACTCAGCAACGTAAAAAGCATAACACATATACCTAATTTATTATCTCTTCAAATTAGTTAATTCCTGAAGTATTTCATCAGAGGTAGTCATCAATCTACTATTCGCCTGAAAGCCTCTCTGTATGATAATCATTTCAGTAAACTGCTTTGCCAAATCAACATTCGACATCTCCAAATAGCCCTGTGAAAATCACCTGAGTTTGTAGTTGGTATAAACAGGTTATTCCCTGACCTCTGTAAGCCTGCTGGATTTTCAAAGGTAGCCAATCCTACCATCCCCAGAGGTTGCTGTCTTCCGTTAGAATATATACCTGTAATAGTTCCATCTCCACCTATACTAAAGGTAACCAGATTACCAGAGGGGTATCCATCTACATTAGAAGGCTTAACTGAGTTATCAGCGGCATACATACTGATTTTAGTAAAATCCAGCGCAACCTTGAACGGCTCTGCACCAACCGACTTCCCGGGAGTTAGTTCTACAGGAGGGTTCGTTGAAAATGCTGTATCATTAGTAACTATTTTCCCATCTGCATCAAACTTAATAAACCCAGTTGATGTTCCTGCTGAAATGCCAGCACCACCATCAACCGCCCAATACCATGAGGTTTCTGGTGGTGGTTGTACTGGTGGTGTTCCTGATGCTGGAGGCGTTTCAACAAAGTTTTTCCAAAAATTAATATTAATTTTGTATTCATTCCCTAGTGAATCAAAAACAGTTACAGGCATTATAAAATGTGGTTCAAAATCTGTTGTTCCATCATCAGGTATACCGTCACCATCTTTATCTACTATAGTGTGTAAACCTGCAGTAGTACTACCATCAGATACTGCTGCACCAGTATTTCCACCCACAGCTTTCTCAGTTGCATCCAGGTTACCTGACAACACTGCCCTTCCAGTTGCTTTTGCTGCTATAATTCTTTTATTCTTATTGTACTCATCCTCATAAAAATTGATTGGTTTTATCGGCTCTGACATATCAAAGATATATTCGCCATCCACATTCTTCTCATACTTCATCCAGCCCTGTACATTAAGCCCCGCTGCTGTAACAAGATTCCCAGCCTTATCAAGGCTGAAATTACCCGCTCTTGTGAATTGATATATCCCTTCATCACCACCTCTTACAATGAAAAAACCTTCACCATCAATAGCCAAATCGGTAGGGCTATCTGTTCTTTGAACACTACCCCTTGTAGTCATGGTCTCAACCGCAGAAATGCTCATACCAAGACCAATCTGCATTGGGTTAGTACCACCCTTACCGTTATTTGGGTCAGGT
>QKEK01000320.1 GCA_003251775.1 Clostridia bacterium
CTGGAGATTACAATGAAGTAATACCTGTTACTAATATTAAGCTAATAGATAGTGCTTCTGCTGATATAAATAACATTGCAGATGGTCTTAAATTGGCTGTAGACAAGAAGGTAAAAGCAGAGCAAATGAAGGTAGAGCTTATAACAAATGTATCCCATGACTTAAAGACACCACTAACCTCTATTATCAGCTATGTAGACTTGTTATCAAAAGAGCCCTTGGAGGGGAAATTAAGAGATTATACAGAGGTATTAAGAGCAAAATCAGAAAAGCTGAAGTATCTTGTTGAGGACTTGTTTGAGGTATCAAAGGCACAAAGTGGCAATATAGAGGTGCAACGGCAGCAACTATGCCTAAATGACCTAATCAAGCAGGTGTTTGCTGAGTATGAGAATGGGTTTAACGAACAAAGGCTTAATTTGAAGGTAAATACTGGTGACGAAAAGATAATGATTTTAGCAGACAGCTCCAGGATGTGGAGGGTATTGTCTAATATTTTTAGTAACATAGTTAAGTATAGTCTGTCAGGCACTCGAGTATATATCGATGCTCAGAAGGCAGAACGAACTATCAGGGTTATATTCAAGAATATATCAAATTATGAGATGAACTTTGTTGCCGAGGATATGACAAATAGGTTCACTAGGGGAGATGAGTCAAGGAGCAGTAATGGCACAGGTCTCGGGCTTGCGATTGTCAGTAGCTTTATGAGTTTGCAAGGAGGCAGCTGTGCTGTAGAAGTAGATGGTGATTTGTTTAAGGTTAATTTAACTATACCAATTGCAGAGTCTTAGTATAGTAGAAAATAACAACAAGATAGGGCTGTCGCTTGAGGAAATCAGTGCACAGCCCTTTTTCTGATAAAGCCACCTATTTATTTTTTTTTGTTACTTTATGCTTGTTACCAGCTTCATCGACAATATAGCAACTTTCGAGTGTTTTTGTAAGATTACCCTTAAAGAGCTCGATATATTTTTTACGAAGTAATGCTTGCTCTTGCTTTTCTGCCTCTGTAAGCCCTTCTGCCTTTGATTTTTTTGCAAGCTCATTTATTCTTAAGATTAAATTTTCCATATAAATAACATCCCCTGAATGTATTAGTATGAGGATTATTAAAAGCCTCTTTTGAATATTATACTATAAGACGGTATGGGATACAACTGGGTATGAGTCAATAGTCACGTACTTGTAAGTAACTATTCAGACTATAATTATATATATTTTTTACTGCTACTTTTAAGCACTTATGTGAAGACTTATTGATTTATGTAGCAAGGCTTCACATAAGAGCATAAAAGCTTTTTTAGAAAATTTGAGGTCTGAATAGCTACACTTGTAACAAAATATTCATTATTTTCTTTCATTTACGCTTTCAAAACAAAAAAATATGTGATAAAATATATGTAAAATGTTAATTTATCATTTTTTCTGTAGATAATAACCAGAATTTGCATAGCGTAATACATTGATTTCAATCCAAGGGGGTACAATACAAGGATGAAAAAATTTGTTAGGTTGGGTAAGGATTTACTAATTAGGCTTAAAAATTTTATTTACTCAAAATCAATTCAACTTTTTAAAAGAAATAAAAGTGATGGTGTTTTAGTGGGGAATGCTGAAAACAAAGGCAATGGAAGAACCCATATATTAAGGAGAATTAAGATTGGACCTAGACTATTTGTTTCATTCTTAATAATAGCCATGCTCCCCATGCTTTTTACCGGAATATTTGCTGGAACTAAAGCAAGCTCGGCATTATATACAACTATACGCTCATATTCGGAACAAAACCTTGATTTAACAGCAGAAAATATAGATATTTTTATGGAAAAATTTGAGAAGTTGATATTTACTTTGCGTGTAGGCGATACTATGCAGACAAATTTCGCAGAGATTGATCGGGCAATAGCTGAAGAGCGAATAATGGATGAAATAAATGCCCGAAATAGTATTCAGAATTTTCTCTTAACTGAATTCGCTAAGATTCCTGAGATAAAGCATTATCGCTTTATATCACCAACAGGTAAGGATATTTTTACATCTGGAAACTTAACGCATTTAGAAGCTATAATTACAGATAGTATAAATCAGATAAAGGAAACAAAACAGGATAATATAATGAAGCTTTTAGATAATGGAGATATTGCATATGTTTGCGAAACTAAGAGTATTCAAACTCGTAAGGTGTACTCATATAATGTTATTATAATATCATTACAAACAATAAGCGATAAGCTAACATCGCAGCTAGAAAAAATCGGAAGTAAATCTGGTGTTGATTTCTTCATATTAACCCCAGAAAATATTGTTATTAGTAGTAGTGATGCTACGAACATTCCTGTTGCTAAAGAGTATAGTGAGCCTGAATTAATAAAACAAATTGTTGAGGATGAAAAAAGCTATATCGTAGACACTCTGGAAAATAAAGTAATAGAGAACAAAGAAGACATAGTAGTATATGCACCAATACAACTGAAAACCGACAAGTGGTATATAGTAGCTAAAATACCAAGGAATTATATTAATTCTGCTGCAAAAGATATAGTCATGGCGTTGTTTGTAATAATAGTATTGTGTATTCTCTTTGCATTATTTTTGGCAGTAGTCATATCAAGGAGTATATCAGTTCCATTATCTGCTCTTGTTAAGACTATGCAAAAGGCTAAAAACGGAGATTTTACTACGACTTTATCCGCTAACAGTAACGATGAAATAGGACAGGTTGTTAGTAATTTTAATGACATGTTAGCCAATATCAAGGAATTAATTAAGCAGGTAAAGCTTGCTGTGAGCGACGTTATTACAAGCTCAGGAAAAATTACTTCATCTTCGGAGCAAAGCTATGCGGCATCTGAACAGATAGCCTTAACACTACAAGAGGTTGCGAAGGGTTCAAGTGAGCAGGCAGAAGAGGTTTCCACCAGTGTTGACTATATGAACAGACTTGCTGAGGGTATCTCAAAGGTTTCTGAAGATTTGGGAAATGTGTCTATGGTAGTATCAGAAACCGGGGCTATAAGTTCAAAGGCACAGGTAGTGGTGAAGGATCTTAATTCAAAGGCAAATGACACAAGCCAGGCTTCGCAAAAGATTATTGAAGAGATAAATGGCTTAAATGATGACATGAAGGAAATCAGAAAGATAGTAAAGCTTATAGTAGCTATTGCTGAGCAGACTAATTTACTCTCATTAAATGCCACTATTGAAGCAGCAAGAGCTGGTGAGGCAGGAAGGGGCTTCGCAGTAGTAGCTGATGAGGTTAAAAAGCTTGCAGATCAATCTAAAGAAGCATCTATTATGATTAATAATATTATTAATAAAATTAACAATAAGACAGAAAATACTGTGGCAAATGCGAATTCAACCAGTGATATCATCAAGCTTCAAATGCAAGCTGTTAAGCAAACTGAAAGTGCATTTAATACAATAGTAAGCTCTATGAGTAGTATAACAACACATATGAAGGATATGCAGACATCAGCTAGTAATATATTGGAATTAAAGGAAAAAACCCTATTTTCAATAGAAAACATATCCGCAGTATCAGAGCAGGCAGCTGCAACCTCACAGGAGGTATCAGCAAGTACTCAGGAGCAAATGGCTGGTGCTGAGCTATTGTCTAATCTTGCAAAAGAAATGAATACTACAGCAAAAACTCTAGAGAGTGCAGTTTCTATGTTTAAGATTGATGACAATAAGGGCTAATAATTGATTTATAAATAGTGAGTTATATATATACACTTAGAAAATGCAATTTTGTTTCTCAAGATTGCATTTTCATTATATTTGGAAGTAAGGATTATAAAGCATGGTTTCTAATTACAAAAAACAGCCGCTTGCCTATAGGATGTGCCCTAGAACGCTGGAGGAATTTGTGGGACAACAGCATATAGTTGGTAAGAATAAGATGCTCTACAGAATGATAATAGCTGATAGAATATCCTCTATACTTTTATATGGGCCTCCTGGAACAGGAAAAACGTCACTGGCAAGGATTATTGCTAATACAACAGCTACACATTTTGAGAAACTAAATGCAGTTACTGCTGGGGTTGCAGATATTAAGCGTATTGTATCAGATACTCAAAACCAATTACTAAATTCAGAAAGAAAAACAGTCTTATTTATAGACGAGATTCACAGATTTAACAAAGCCCAACAAGATGCTTTATTGCCATATGTAGAGGATGGAACTATAATACTTATTGGAGCAACAACAGAAAACCCATTTTTTGAAGTAAATAAAGCCTTAATCTCAAGATCAACCGTATTCATGCTGAGGCCATTAGAGAAAAAGGATATATTAAATCTACTTGATTTTGCATTAAAGGATGCCGAGAGGGGCTTAGGTGAGCTTGATATAATCATGGAGAAGGAAGCCATGGAATACCTTGCTGAGGTGAGTAGTGGAGATGCAAGGATAGCACTTTCAGCTTTAGAGCTTGCAGCTATTACCACCGAGCTTCAAGAAAACGGAATTATAAAAATAACATTGCCCATAATGGAAGAATGCGTACAAAAAAAGGCAATCAAATTTGATAAATCAGGTGAGAACCATTATGATAATATTAGTGCATTTATAAAATCTATGAGAAATAGTGACCCTGATGCAACACTACTATATTTAGCAAGGGCATTATATGCAGGAGAGTCACCTGAATTTCTTTCAAGAAGAATTATTATAGCAGCCTCTGAGGATGTAGGAATGGCAAATCCCCAGGCATTAAACGTCGCTGTAGCAGCCGCAAATGGAGTTAAAATGATAGGAATGCCAGAGGCAAGAATTTTGCTGGCTCATGCTGCAGTCATGGTTGCTACAAGCCCAAAATCTAACTCTTCGTATGCAGGGATAGGTAAAGCACTATATGATGTAGAGCATAAGGATACTGGTGAAGTGCCTATGCATTTACGTAATGCAGTTGTATCTGGAATGAAGGAATTGGGGTATGGAGAGGGATATAGATATGCTCATAATTATGCTGAGGCACTCACTGACATGGAGTGTTTACCAGACAAAATGAAGGGTACAGCATATTATAATCCTACAATAAATGGCTATGAAGCTAAGATAAAAGAGTGGCTACAAAAAAGAAGGAAATAATTAAGCCCAGAATGCCGTCCCCTACTTTTTGACACCTAGCCCAAGCTAGGTGGGTGTCCTGTTAGCTGCTTTCTACTTCCTCTGCCGTTGCACTATGCTCGTGGCAAGTGTCGGGATTATGTTGAGGCCTGTATTACACATCTAAACATTAAACTCCCATATAAGTGATGTAGGTTCAAAAACATAGGGTTATATCGCACATCCCAGGCTTATAAGTATTTACTTTTATATAGTGTTCCTTTGTTGATAACATTATTATATCACGATTTTTTTTTGGACTCAAGACTAACCTTGTAAACATATAATGGTAAAATTAATTATTGGCTTAATGTTAGTACTTTAATGTGTTTCTTTGGGTCTACTACCTTTTCATCCTTATAGAGCTCAAAATGAAGGTGTGCTGGCTCTGCACTTTCAAATATAGCGGTATTTCCTACACAGCTTATTTTATCTCCTGCAATTACCTTTTGATTAGGACTGACCATATCATCTGTAGCTAGATTTGCATAAATGCTTTTAAAACCATTATCATGTTCAACAACTATAGTTATTCCATAGCGAGGATCTTTCTTAATATCAAGAACTACACCATCTCCAATTGTGCATACAACTGTCCCTCTAGGTGCAGCAATATCTACTCCAGGGTGAGTCCTCCATTCCTCAAGTGTTTTAGAATAAATTAGCTTGTCCATAGAATAGTCAACTAATATTTTCCCAGGTAGTGGTGCTTGAAATTCTATGTTTTTTAGTGTATCCTTTTTAAAGATATTTAGTGCTGCTTCTGAGTCTGCATTTTCAGGGGTATTTAACGATTTCTGTTCAGCATCTGTATTCTTCTTAGTTGTACCCTGATCTGAAGGCTCTTGCTTCTCTATTTTTTCCGTATCTGTTTTACTAATTTCCTCTTTAGGTATAGTACTATAAACTAAGTCACTATCCTCTTGTGATATTTGTGATGTATTGTCCTCTTGAGTGGGGAGACCACCAGATACCTCAATGGAGGGTACTTGGCTTTCATCTTCAGAAGCTACATTTGGATTATTATCAAGAGAATTAGTATCAAGCTGACCATTGACGTCATCTTCTGAAGTCAATAAATCGTTGGTTAGTGTATTTTCCAGTTCATAATCTGGAAAATTATTTTCCACAAGATATCCTGAACCAGAATTATCCTCAGAGCTATAATCACGTGCAGAGTTAATAATATTATTTACCATTAGATAAACAGTACCCCCTGCAAAAACACATATTCCTATAACTAAAGCTCCATAAAAGATTTTTTGTTTAAAAAAATTACCTTTGTTTAAATTGTTTTTATCATTTCTCAAATTATTATTACTCACAGTTTCCACCTCCAAGTAATATTGTTTCCGATAGAGGAAAGAATATACATCATTTTAGAACTATGAGGAAAAATACAATATAAAGAGATATCTTAATACATAAGATTTTTTGTCCGTACCTTCGTTCCCGTATAATAATATTCAAGGATTTCCTTATAACTTTTGCCTTTCTGTGCCAGATAATTGGCACCATACTGACTCATACCTACCCCATGACCAAATCCATGTGATGTTATTATAATATCATTATCGCTTATCTCAACAAAAAAGGCTGTTGAGGATATTGAAAAAAGGTCTCGAAATACAGTACCTTTTATTATTTTATTTCCTATTTTTATTTCTTCAACCCTACCAGTGGAATTAACTGATAGTATTTTTAAATCATTTTTATCTATTGGTAGGTTACACTCAAAGTCACTATAACTCTTATACATGAGGCTTAGGAAGCTATTNNNNTTTTCATATCCATTACTCTGAATATCTCCAGGGCTTGGCACGCTTTTGAGATATGGTATAGCATTTCCCTGCCACACTGCCTCAACATTTTCGGTCATACCCCCACTATTGGAATGATACAATGGGTTAATTATAGTATTATCATAATACAAAAGCTCTCCTTTTGTTGACACTACAGCATTTTTTATCTTATTCCAGTATTTTTCCGCATCCTTGCTTTGCCACTTTAAAAACGCCTCCTCCTTAGAAATCCATGCCTGACAATGTCTACTATCAGTGCATACTGCTGCACCTAAGTGTGTACATTTACTGGAGGTATATAAGCCCATGCTTCTTGAAACAGCATATGTTCTGGCTGCTACAGCTTGTGCTTTAAGAGCCTCATCAGAAAATGTAGCAGGCATTTCAGCAGCAACTACACCTACGATGTATTCGTCTAGTAAAACACGTTTTATTGTATTCAGTTTGTCATAGTAGACATTAATATAAGTGTTATTAATAACCTCTTGTTTTTTAGTATTATTACCATTATCACGGATGCATAATAGACCTATAAGAATGAAAAAGGCTATTATTACAGCAGTCAATCTCAAACATTTAGCTGTTATATAAAAAATGGAGAAGCGTTTTTTAGGCAGGGCTCTATAAA
>QKEK01000087.1 GCA_003251775.1 Clostridia bacterium
TTGTAATTCCGGCTTGATTTATTGTTGCTACTTTTCCTGTTTTATAGTAGGTATATGTATAGTTCATGTTTAGCTCTGGTGTTTGTGTATTTGCTATAGTCTTTGATAGAGGTCTGTTTAGCCCATCATAGCTTATGGTAACAACACTGTTGTTTCTGTCAATTGCCTGTGTCAAGTTTCCATTTAAGTCATAGCTATAGCTTTCTTGTTGGTTTTCTGGGTCTATTCTTTTTGTTAGCTTACCGAATTGGTTATACTCATATTTAGTGACTGAGTATTCTTCATCACCATTGGCTGTAACTACGTCAAGACCTGAAATGGTTAATGGTTCGCTTAGCCCAGTATACATGCGAAGTTTATTTCCTGTAGCATCATGATAGTATTGTGTGTAGTTTTCAGGACTTCCGTTACTAAAGGTAGTTATTTTCGACAGCATATTTCTATTGTTGTATTCATATTCTGTCTCTTTGTAGTTTTCGGCTTCTTCTGGCTTATTATTTGTTGTTTTTTGCTTAATGAGGTTACCGTTTCGGTCATAGTATTTTTTACTAGTTGTGTAATAGGTAGTACCTTGAGTGTTCTCAAATGGTATTTTTTCTTCTATTACTCGCCCTAGATTATCATATTTGTGTTATTGAGTATGGTGTTGATGATGCGTTTGCTTTTGCATCTGTTACGGCTTTTATCCTTTGTAAAGCGTCGTACTGAGTGGTTATGTAGCTACCATCAATGTTGTATACCTTTACTGGTTTTCCTGCAAAATTGTATTCATATTTGGAAGTCCATGGCTCAGTCCAGCCTTCTACATATGCTCTTGCCTGTCTTTCTTGTATTTTGTTTCCTATATAGTCATATGTGAATGTGTCAAAATGCTCAACTTCGCTAAATTTTCTACTCTGCTTTACTACTCTTCCATACTTATCATTATATGACTTTGTTACTATATCAGGTGAATTAGTTTCACCTTTTATTGTTACTGTTGAGAGAGAAAAATCTGCAGTTCCATTGTTGTCTTCATCAAATGCATCATTATAGGAATAATCTTCTCTGGCTAGAATTATGGTTGTGTCTTTTTCAGTAGTTTCCTTAAATTTCATTCTTCCATCGTTATAATAATCATAAGTTATTGTTTTCCAACTGTCGCTTGAATTTTGATTATTTTCAGTTTTTAGCCTAAAGTTGCTATCATATGAATATGAATTTAAGTACAATCCACTTGCTAAATCCTTCTTATACTTTATATTTCCAAATCCATCATAGATATATTGAATCTGATTAGAATTCTCATCAGTTACAGTTATAATATTTGATATATCATTGTAGTTCCATGTTCTTGTTGTATTATCAGAGTTAGTTACCATTTTTATTCTACCAAGTTTATCAAGATTATAGCATGTTGAATTTCCATTGCCATCGGTAGATTGAATTAGATTACCATACCAATCATATCTGTATGCTTCCTCTATTGTCCCTGGTGCATTTTCAGCGTTTGAGGTTATATAATTGCCATTAGCATCTTTTATCCCCTCTACCCATTTTCTTGTTAAATAGCCACCATTAAACATGCCATTTCTTGATGTATCATTATCTATATAGCTATATTTTGTTGCAATGTAATTTGTCCAGTTGTTATCCTCAAGATAATTCCTTGTTTCTGTAATATTACCAAATACATCATATATAAGGTTAGTTTGCATTTTTAATAGATAAGCTCCTGAACCTATTTTCTCATACACTTTTGCCCAAGCAACTGTTTTATTATCAGTTGAAGGTGTATATTCTGTTTTTATGTATGTATTTGCATCTTTTTTATATTCCTTGCTTGTAAGATAGTGGTATGTAGGGTTATATGTATAGGTTGTTTTATGCTCAATATCTGTTTTACTTCCATCTGCCTGTGGATCCCAATATGAGACTACATTACTAAATTCATCATAATAGTAGTTTTCTTTAGTCTCCAAAAACTTATTTCCATTATAACTTTTACTGGCTATTTTCTCTGGAAGTTTGTTTGAGTTATACTCATAACTAACTTGTGCTTTTAATGATGTTAAATTTTGTTCTAGCTTTTCACTTGTTATTAAATGCTTACTATTAAATTCATATGTTATTTTATTGTTTTGTCCATCTATTTCAACTGTATGGTGTGTAAAATTACTTGGTAATGAATTAGGATCTTCATTAGCTGGGTATCCAGTATAGTTATTTGAAAAGTAACTATATGTTTTATTATTATATTCGTTATTTTCGCAAACATCTTTTGTTGTTTTAATTCTATAATACTGTTTTGTACCTATATTCCCCAGATTACCGGTAGTCATTTCATAGGTATAGTCAGAATATGCACCAGTTGGATAAGTAACTTTTTTTACATTTGCATAAATATTATTACTAGGAGCTACAACATTACTTTCTTTTGAAAAGAAATTATAGCTTGTAGAGTCATAATTATATTCAAACGTAGTGTTTCTATTTTCAATATCCTTTATTGATTTTAAAACATATTCGCTACTATAACCACTAACCTTTTCTGATTCTATTGTTATTGTTGAATTTTGTGAATCTGAAAAAGATATTGTCAATATTCTATTTGTTGTAGTATCGTTATAGGTAAATGTTATTACTCTGCCTAAAGTGTCAGTTATTTTCCAAAGCTTAAAAGAGCCAGTATAGTATTCCAACTTTATTTTATTGTTAAATCTGTCAACAATACCAATCAATTTGCCTTTACTGTCAAAATATTCTTTTTTACCGTCTTTATAATATAGGACATATGAAGATAATAGTGTTCCATTTGAAAAGGTATTATTATCATTCTCAATACGGATATCTTTTAAATTATATTCATATAAGTTAGAATCATCTGTTGTGCTTGTTATATTGATTTTATATACAGTACCGTTAGACAAATGTAAATATTTATTATTATCTTCACTTTCAATTGAGGTTAATCTCCAGTTCCAACCTGCTCCTATATTACCTATTTTATCTTGATAAGTAGTATCTGTTCTTGTATTTGTACAATAATCATAATTTAATGTAATTTCACCTGTTGCCATCCTTTTAAAAACATTATATGGATAGCGTCCTTTTGTATTGGGATCATTATTAGCACCTGCATTCGCCCAAAACTCTCTGTAATTTACCCAATAATTTATATAGGCCTCATCATAATCGTTAGAAATACATTTACTACATAAAAAATCATATGGATAATTAAGTGTTCCTGTAGGTTCCACAGTGGTTTGGTATAATGTTCCTTTATAATACATTACAGGCTTCCAGTCTGTAACAATATTCTCCGTATGAAAGTAAAATCCATTATACATAAACTCATATCTTTCATCTAACTCAAAGCCTGGCTCATAAAAACTAGCGTTATTTGAATTATATATAAGGTTCAAATCTAAGTCCAATCCATTCTTGCCCTTTAAGCTTAAAACATTATAATTTAAATTTAAGCTCCCATCCATTTTCTGAACACTTTCGTTAGTGTTTTTAGTATATTGGCCTAAATTATACTTATCATAGTCTTGTGAATTAACTATAGGTAACTCATCTAACACCTCATTTAAATTATCTATAGCTAATTCAAAACTTATTGGGTCATTATCAATCACTTCTACAGGACTTGAATTAAGCTTAATATTATTTAAAGAGTTGTATGCATTAACTATTCCACTAGTAACTACTTTACCCTCTAATTCTTGAGTTTTCTGTACATTTTCCAATAATGTTACTATAATATCGTTAGTAGTTACGTTTGGCTTACAGCTTTTTATTAAAGCGACAACACCTGTTACATATGCAGCGGACATTGAAGTTCCACTAAGTCTACCATATGCATTTCCTGGTAGTGTACTTAATATGTTTACACCAGGTGCTGCTAAATCAACCTCATCACCATAATTTGATTTTTTTCCTAAGCAATTATTATCATCTACAGAAGCTACTGATAAAATATTAGGCAAATCAAAGCATGCTGGATACACAGGCTTCGAAATGACATCTTGTCCCGTATTCCCTGCAGAACAGATAAATAAAATACCACTATTAGACATAGCGTCTTTTAAAGCGGGGTTATAGTATTCACTCCCCCAACTACAATTTATTATTTTTACTCCTAAATTCTTAGCATATTCAATTGCTTCAATTGCATCGGATGTATATCCATCTCTATTATTAATAAACTTTAAAGGTAAAATCGTAACTCTAGATGCAATACGAGTAATTCCTTTTTCATTTTTTTTTGTAGCAATAATCCCTGCTATATGCGTTCCATGAATCCCAACATATATATCTTCCACACAATTATCATTATTTGCAAAATCCCATCCATGAACATCATCAATATATCCATTATTATCATCATCAATATTATTCCCTGGTATTTCATTAGAATTAGTAAATATATTATCTACAAGGTCTTTATGACTGATACTAATACCACTATCTAATACACCAACTACAACTTTTTTAGAATCTTTTATATTATTTACTGCTTGTTGTAATTCACAATCAATGTTATTATCTTCATTCAAACTGTCAAATGTCTGATGTTTTCTACTGGATATGGTTTTGCTTATATTGTTATTTGTTGTATATTCTGTATAGATACTTACTTTATAATTAGGCTGAACGTATTCAACACTATCATCCTTTTTTAATTCTTCAATAATCTCATTGGTATCTACTCCCTCCTCTAATTCAAGAATTTCTATTTTTTGTTTTTCATATTGTTTTAATGTTGTAATCCTAGATAATCTAAATACATTTTGAATCTTATTTTTTATTTTTTTTTCATTACTATTTTTGTATTTAACAATGATTTGTGATCTCTCTTTTTTATTTAAAGAAACATACTGTGTTATAACACTCTTATTCTCATTTTGTTCAGGTGAAACTTCATTACTGATATTCCAGTTACTAAGTGGACTCTCTGAATAAGTGTTTTCTTGGTTTATTTTTTGGTCAGTTGCGTATGAGACAGTGTTAAATACTACGTTACTTGATGAAGTAATTGATGAAAATACTAATAAATAAGCTAATATTCTTGTTGTTAATTTACTTGTTGTTAATTTACTTGTTCTTCTATTTCTATCTTTTATTTTCTTGTTTTTTATGTTTGTATTATACATTAATTTATACCTCCCATGTTAATGTACTATTTTGTTCTTTAGGTTTCCGTTATTGTCATATATGAATTCTAGTAGTATGTCTCCCTGATCGTCTTTGATGTAAATTAATTGATTATTTTGGTTGTATTCATATGTTAAGTATAAAGGTAAAGGATTACCTATTATTGCAGTGAGGCTCTCACTCCACAACCCATACCCATCATAATTAACAGATCGTACTCTTAGGGTGTGACCGGGACCTCCACTTAAACCACTTTGAGTATATGTAGTTTCTCTACCATTATTAATTATAACTCCGTCTACTTCAACCTCGTAGTATTGGGTTCCTCCAATCGGACTATACTGTACTGATAGAGTCCCATTATCAATAGATGCATTTGCTATTGGAGCTGTTCCGTAGATACCTCTTGGTACTGTTGATGCTCCTACAGAGATACCATCTCCCAGCATGCCATATTCGTTATTTCCCCAAGCCCATACTGTTCCGTCATTTTTTAGGGCTACTGTATGAGTATCTCCTGTAGAGATAGCTGTAACTCCGCTCAATCCTGTTACCTGTACGGGTGTATACTTATTAGTCGTTGTACCATTTCCTAGCTGTCCGTAGTTATTTCTTCCCCAACTCCTGACTGTTCCATCATTTTTCAACGCTACTGTATACTCACTTCCTCCATCAATTGCAATTACTCCACCTAAGCCATTTACCTTTACAGGCAAAGTTCTGGTAGTTCTTGTGCCATCACCAAGTTGACCGTAGGTATTCCTGCCACAAGTCCAGACTGTTCCATCACTTTTTAGAGCTACACCATGATATCCCCCTGCTGCTATTGCAGTTACTCCACTAAGACCTAATACTGGTATAGGCATAGTATACTCCTGTGGATAAGGTGCATCTAACTCTATATATGTTATCCGTTGCCATCCCCAGACTGAGCCGTCGCTCTTAAGTGCTAAATCGTATTCTTCTCCTACTGCTATAGCAACCACATTGCTCAATTCCTGTACAGATGCGGTATCGTAACTGTAATAAGTTAGTCTCGGTCCTATTAGTGGTGAATCTTCCATATACTCTAGTATAATTTCACCATACATATATACTTCTCCATTCTTTATTACTAAAGAATGTCCTCTTCCTCCTTCAATAGCAGAAATATTAGAAACAGCGGATGGATTACTTATGCTTGTTGCTAGTGTTGGTATACTCTTGTTGCTTCGAGAGTCATTCCCAAGCTGTTTCATATCACTGCATCCCCATGACCATACTGTGCCATCATTTTTAATAGCTAAGCTATGATAAGTCCCTGCCGCTATTGCTATTACATCACTTAGCCCTGTCACCTGCACAGGAATACTTCTATTAATTGTAGTACCATCTCCAAGTTGTCCATATCCGTTTTTCCCCCATGACCATACTGTGCCATCATTTTTTAATGCCAAGCTATGATACCTTCCTGTTGCTATTGCAGATACGTTATTTAGATTCCTTACCTGTACTGGAACACTCTTCTTCTTCTGAGCTCCATCTCCAAGCTGCCCATTGTAATTATCTCCCCACGTCCATATACTTCCATTGACATGTAAGGCTATGGTGTGTGTTTCTCCTCCAGCTACAGCTTTTATTCCGCTTACTCCTATCAACTGTACAGGGGTATTTCTATTAATTGTACTTCCATCTCCTAGTTCTCCGTTACGGTTACAACCCCACATCCAAACTGTTTTATCATTATGTATGGCTATTGAGTGTTTTCCTCCTGCTGCAATTGCTATTACATTACTTAGTCCAACTACCTGTGCAGGGGTTTTTCTTGAGGATACGGTACCATCACCTAGCTGTCCATAATTATTCCATCCCCATGTCCAAACACTTCCATCGCTTTTTAACGCAATAGAGTGTATTTCACCTGTTGCAATTGCTATTACATCACTTAATCCAGCTACCTGTACAGGTGTTTTGCTATCTATTTCAGTACCAATACCTAACTGTCCACAATTATTACGACCCCATGCCCAGACAGTTCCGTTGCTTTTAAGAGCGAGCGTATGAGTCATCCCACCTGATATAGCCGTTATATCACTTAATCCGTAAGCGGTTAATAACTCTGCACCTAGTAAACCATGATAAAAAATGAGATAATACTGCTATTAAAATTACAGGAGGTAATGTTAATGGCAAAAAGAAGAACTACAAATGAATGGATAGGGTTAATAGAAGGCTATAAAGAAAGAGAAAGTGGTTTAAGTTTAATTGCTTGGTGTAAGAAAACAGGAATAAGCAAAAGTTCTATCTATCCACACATAAAATCATATAATCTAAAAAATAGCCCTAAAGAACAGAAATGGGGTTTGATAGAAATACCTAAAGACGACATAAAGACACCAACAATATCATTGAGAGTAGGAGCAATTACCCTCGACATAAACAGTGGATTTGATAAAAAGATGTTAACAGCTGTTTTAGAAGTAGTGACAAACGTATGTTAAACCTTACTAATTTGGGTCAGGTGTATTTAGCCTGTGGAGCAACAGATTTACGAAAATCAATTGATGGATTAGCCACTATTGTACAAACGAGATTCAAACTAGACCCATTTTCAAACTGCATCTTTGTATTCTGTAATAAAAAACGAGATAAAATTAAAATATTAGAATGGGAATACTCAGGATTTTGGCTTCATTACAAAAGGCTAGAGAGTGGTAAATTTAGTTGGCTCAGTGATGAAAATGAAGTTAGAAATATTACTATAAGAGAGTTAAGATGGCTTTTAGATGGGTTGTCAACAGAACAACCGAAGGCTCACAAAGAGGTTCTACAACGAGATATAATATGAGTAGTCAAAATGACGAAAAATTAGCCTAAAACATCTATAAATTCAGCATTTAGCAAGCTTTTTTAATGCTAATTTTCCTATCAAAATGCCCCTAAATGTGGTATACTATAACTATGGAAAATAAGAAAAACAAAAGCAGAAATCAAACTGAATACATTAGAGAACTGGAAGAACTCTGTAAGTCTCAAAAGGTAGAAATCGCTACACAAAAAATGCAGATTGATTCACTTGAAACCAAGATAAATTGGATGTTGGAACAGATTAGATTATCCCAACATAAACGATTTGGGTCTTCAAGTGAAAAAAGTGAATACGACCAGATAAGTTTTTTTAATGAAGCTGAAAAAGAGGCTGATAACCGTATAGTAGAGCCCGAGTTAGAAGAAATTAAGTATAAAAGAAAAAAACGTATTGGTAAAAAGGAAGAAATGCTTGCGGATTTACCTACTGAAACTATAGATTATTATCTCCCAGAAGAAGAACAAGCATGCCCAGAGTGTGGTGTAAAAATGCATATCATGGGGAAAGATGTTCGCCGTGAATTAAAAATCATACCGGCTCAGGTTAAGGTTGTAGAACATGTCAGGCATGTGTATTCCTGTAGAGGATGCGAAAAGGATTGTTATGGAACACCTATTGTTAAGGCAGCCGTATCAGAACCTGTTATAAAAGGGAGTATTGCATCTCCTTCTACAGTTGCATGGATTATGTCGCAGAAATATGTGAATGCCCTTCCACTATATCGTCAAGAACAAGAATTCAAACGTTTGGGAATAGAAATTTCCAGACAGACTATGGCAAATTGGGTGATTCGATGTGCAACAGATTGGCTAGAACCCTTGTATAATGCTATGAAAGAAATATTAGTTCATCGAGAAGTACTCCACGCAGATGAAAGTGTTCTACAAGTACTCAAAGAACCTGGCAAATCTCCACAGTCTAACTCTTATATGTGGCTTTACAGAACAAGTGGAGATACAAAAGCCCCAATCGTTTTGTATGAGTACCAACCAGATAGAAGAGCCAAAAGACCAAAGGAATTTCTGGAGGGTTTTAAGGGGTATATCCATACAGATGGATACGAAGGTTATCATAGTCTTTCGGAAGACATCACAATATGTGGGTGTTGGGCTCATGTCAGAAGACGATTCGATGAGGCATTAAAGTCTCTAAAGCCATCTGAACAAATTGGCACAAAAGCATTGATGGGTAAAAACTACTGTGATAAGCTTTTTTTAATCGAAAGAAAGCTTGTTGAGTGTACCCCTAAAGAGAGGTATGAAAAACGACTCGATTTGGCAAAGCCAGTTCTTGATGAATTTTTTAATTGGATGAAATCCTTGAATGTTTTGCCAAAGACTGCTTTAGGTAAGGCTGTTAACTATACTTTAGGACAGTGGAAGTATCTTGTCAACTATTTGAAGGATGGCAGATGTGAATTGTCAAACAATCGAGCTGAAAGAAGCATTAAACCCTTTGTAATAGGCAGGAAAAACTTTTTATTTGCTGATACAGTGCGTGGAGCAAAAGCTAGTGCCATTATTTATAGTATTGTTGAGACAGCAAAAGAAAATGGACTTAACCCTATGAATTATTTAATGCATGTATTTGAAAAGATGCCCAATATAGATATTAAAAATGACATAGATGCTTGCTATACAAAATCTTTTCCCTTGGTTTAAGCAACCTGAATATTGTTACATAAAGAAAAACGATTAATGACTGTCAATGTAACGAGTTATTAACCGCTTACGTATATTTATTGAAACCTTAGCTTATTAACTTGTGATAATAGGCTTATTTGTGATAGGCAAAAAATAACCAACAACAAATCTCGAATATTTCATCAAGGCTTGTTGTTGGTTTAGTTTATTTATTGAAGAATTTTTAGTTACAATTTAGTATTTTATTCAAAATTTATATACTTATTTGGAATAATATCAGATAACCACACTTTGTCATTACCGAGATAAAACGCTACACCCTCCGTCCATGCCTCTAGTGCATAAACCGTTAGTAATACGGGCGCATTATCTCGTCTTTTGCCAACTTGTAAAGCTGTTTCAGTATCAACCGATAAGTGAACATACTGTCGACTTTGTGGTAGAAGACCTTTTTCTTTTATTGCTTGAACAAAACGCCTTGTTGTGCCATGATATAATTTTTCGGGTGGGGTCTTAGGTTCTTTTAAAATTCTATATGGGGTAGAGTGTCCATATAACGCCCTAATCTTTCTATTTGCTATCTCATGGCGCTTTTTATCAGACTCTTCAATCATCACCTGCAAATCCTTCTCGCTTAATCCCTGCCACTCTCTTGACTGACGTAGAGAAAAAAGTAATTGTGCGATATCTACCCAGCCTTCATCATTCAATTCTAATTCATATTTCCATGGAGCATGACGTAATGCATAGGATATTTCCTTACTCAACTTCTGATAGTCCATTTATACCACCTTCTTTGATTTCTAGTATTTTATAGTCTCTAGCTATGAATTCAAACAAACCATTGCTATCTAAGAATATTGCATAATGCTTTATGTTCCAATAATCAGCTATTTCTTGATTTATTTCTCTTAATTCTTTTACCCATTCAGAGTATGTAATCTCTATAAGACTATCATAAGCCCCAAGTAAAGACTTGATAAACTTATCTGTAGTATGTCTATGTGCTTGAACTGCATCAAACATAATACCTGAGTTAAAAACAGCATCATTCTTTTCTACGTCATAATAGTCAAATAATAGCAAAGCATCTCCACCTGGATAAATTAATTTTACCCCACCCTCTGCAATACATGTAGATGGTACAGGAAATTCCCACAACTTATTAGTTCCCATTATTTATTACCTCCACTCATTCTAACTGTAGGTGTACCTGACGAAGTAAGACCATTCCTTGTTAACTGATCAGTCAGCATATCTTCAAAAAGTTGGTTTCCAGTTTGATTTACTGCATTCCACTGACTTCGAGGTATCCCTGCTTGAGTTAATGCTTGTGATGACCTTGTGTTTAATATTAGTGTATTTCCATCCCGTACAATATAATCAATAGGAACATCTTGTGGTTTTATCGTACCATTTTTCAACGCATTTGCTAAATTATCAACAGTCTTTATCGGCTTTCCTGCTAAATCAGAATATATTTTTACACCATCTTCACTAAATGTTGACCTATATGTTTTCTGTGCAAAGTTTGCATTATCAAGTACACCAGTCTTCAATGTTCCCTTAGTAGCATTATTAAGAGACTTAGAAATTGAATTAATGCTATCAGTTGTCCCATCAGCAAAATCTCTTATTACTCTTCCACTTACAAAAGGCACTACACCATATAGAGCTGTAGCTATTCTTTCAGTAACTGTTAATTTGTCTCCTGTAAATGCATCTACGCCTGTTATTGCTTCTGAAAAATCTTTGGCATCTCCCATAATTGGGATAGCTCCAACACCAGTTGACGCTGTTCTTTTTCCAAAAGTAATTACATAATTGCCTAGGCTATCGGAATTGTTGTCAACTACCTTAACTGTACTTTGACTACTTCCAACTGCATTTGTATCCTTCTGAGGTTGAACTTTCTGCTTGGTATTATTAACTTGTATTGTAAATTCAGCCATCTGTTGAGTGATTACATCAGCCTCCATAGGTTTTTTTGCTGATACAACCGCTTTTGTGCTTGAAGATGTTGGAATTGTAGCACCAGTAATCGCA
>QKEK01000312.1 GCA_003251775.1 Clostridia bacterium
GGGTTGTTGCTATAGCCTTCCTCTATATAAAGCTTTTCGTTGCCATTTACATTTACAGCTATTTCAACATCCTCCTTCTCACAATAATATCTGATAGCAGATATTACATCACTACCATTAACAATATTATTCTCCACTGGTAATAGGCTTTTTATTTTAATTTTGTCTAAATCACTCGTCATCTCAGCAGAGGCAGATACTACCTCTAGATTACCTCTAAACAGAGCAATTACCATAACGAGTAGAAAAACTACAACTGCCGAAATGACTACTTCAGCCGCAATTCTATCCAATATTCCACCCCCCTCCTATACTAAATGCAGTTGTCCATGGAACTATTAAATATACAACTAATAGGGTTATAATAAGCATGTACCCTACAATTCCTGCAATATGTATATGTTCAATACGTTTAGTAACCTTTCTTCTTATTTGTCTTTTTGACACCTCATATTCATCCTTGATTATGCTAATAGCTGCATCAAAGCTTGCTGTGTCAGCCTCACAAAGCTTGCTAAAGAAAAGCCTTTCATCTATTGTATTAAGTGAGCTTACAAACTGAGTTAACCTTGATACCCTATCATACTCAGTTTTTTGTGAATTATCAGCAATTTCCTTTATTATTTTTTGATAATATTTGGCTTTATTCATTAGTACTTCAAGCAATTCATTGAAATTTATCGGCTTAATGCTTCCATTTACTATAACCATTTTTTTCAGGAAGTTTAATTCATTGTACTTTTCAATCTTGAATGAGATTTTTTGCATTGCGATTATTATATCAAAAACAAAAAATGAGAATATTAATAGAATTGTATACTTAATATAGCTTATTTTTCTGATACTATAATAATCCAAAAGTCTAAAGTAAACCCCATTCGCAATTGCATCCAAATCAAATAAGCCATTATTATATTTCTGTAGAATCAGCTTAATTTTGTGCGAAGCCCGCTCCTTTGAAAGCTTAAATATTTCAGTAAGCTCTGATATAGCTTTATCCCTCTGTACACTATTTATAATTTTATTAAAGCAATCTAATTCAACCTCTGCAGAGTATCCCTTTGCATTTTCATATATAACATCTATTTTGTAGTAAAGGTTGTTCTGTACCCTTTCAGATATAACCGCTATGTTTGTCTGTCTAATAAGTATTATGAGCAACAAACATAATAATACACAAGCAAGCTTAATTGACATAAACTGATAGACGCCTATCCTACTGTATACTAGTAGTTTTTTTTCATAGAAATTATATATCCTGCTATCTGGCGAAAGTATCAGCTTACCAATACTTTTGCCACTTCTATTGTAATTTCCAAAACGCCCTTTTGTATATATATGCTTTCTATTTAATTTTATCTGCTTATCTATTCTTGCTAAATTAACCCCTCTAACACTAATAACAAGAAACGATGAAATAGCTCCTACTACTAAAAATACCACTACTAAAATGTTGACCAGCATATAGCCCTCCCATCACATACACAATTTCCATATTTTACAATATACTTAATACAGCTTTTTATAATAATTCATGACAAAGGCATATATTAATGCCATTAATATAACAACTATTTTGATTTGAAGCCCTTGTGGATTGCTATAGTACTCTCCTGCTGAATCCTGTAACGCATATTGATTAAACTGTTCAATTCCATAAATGCTTATTGGTACAAGTAAAGACATAAGAATATACCCATTCGCAGCCGCCTTCAAATCCTTTTGGTTTTCAGCATTTATTAATGCTTCCTCAAGTGTTTTTTCAAGCTGCTCTGATATAGCTTCTGTTCCACCCTTATAATAAGCATGTTCAATCAGATTTAAAAGAATAGTCAAATATCTGTCATCATAGGCTTGCTCAAGTAGCCTGAATGACTCTACTATTTCATTCATGTTATTCTTTCTTAGAGTATTATATATCTGGAGCATTTCCTTTCGAACACTCTTGTCGAAATCACTCATTGATATCTCTAAGGTTTTTATAATATCCTTTGTTGAAGCATATCTCACATTAATTATTTTGTAGATATCAGGAATTTTTGCAGTAAATCTGCCTTTTAAGTACTCCGATATCACGTTAACAAATATGCCTATTATAGTGATAAAAAGTATACTATATATGAAAATGACATACCAGAGCTCTTTAGTATTAAGAATTAAAGCTAGGTATAATGCTATAGTTAAGCCTATACCAATAAGACTTCCTCTAACTACTAAATTAGAGTTTTTCACATATGAATATCCTGATATAATTCCTATTCGCACTGCAAAATGCTTTACAATTTTTGCAGGCATCTTTTTTTGAAGCATCCAAACGGTCAGCCAATCGTGCTTATCCATGTCATTTTTTGTAATACGATATCTTCTCTTCAGACTAGCATATTTAGCCCTCTTATAAACCTCCTTGAGTATAATAAGTACACCTACTAAAAGAGGTATAGTAAACACATATGTACTCATATGAACGCTCCCTCATAATTTAATCTCTTTATCAATTCTTTTTTCAATCTTTTTTGTTGTATACAAATAGATACAGCTAGGTTCTTATCCTGTCTGCTGTTTAATTTGCGTAGACAGCCTTTGACTCTCAGTAGTAATCATCTCTAATGATGCTTTAATCTCATTTTCAGTCAGATGGTTTCGAATTCTCTGAAAATACCGGTTGCTTGGCGTATTAATGAATTGCCATCTATCCTCATTCTCACTATACTTAAAAATATCTATATACCTATATCTTGAAGCATCAGTATATTTTCTTAAAGCAGCTATTGCCAATGCTTTAAGTGGGCTTCTAGCTTCGGTATACACGTCAGCACAGCTATAAAGCTCCAAGCTATCAATTTCAATAATTCTGTCTACTACTATCCTCCCTCCCTTCAATCTAGATAAATGTATAATAAAGTCTATCCCTCTGGCAATATCATTTTCTGCTGTCTCCGCACTATTATACATATCCGTTCTCATCATGAGATTTCTAAGGTTAACAACCGTCTCGTAGGGAGAGCTACTATGCATGGTTGCACCCGCACCTGCGTTAAGCCTCAAGCAGGCATTTATGTGCTGTGCTGCTTCTTCGGGTTTTGTTACCTCCCCTACGATAATTACATCTCTTGCTGTTTTTAGCATTGTCTCAAAGCACTGCTTGATATTAACCTTTGAATTCTCAATATAGGTGAGAATATTCTTTTCGGGGTACTTTTTTCTTGCCTGTAGCTCATTCTGTGTGTCAATTATACCAATCCCCCATTTGTCAGGTATCTTTTCAATCATAGCCAATAAAAATGTCGTTTTTCCAAGTCCCATATCGGCACCTGTTATATAGAAGGTTCCCCTACCTCTCTGATTTAATACGAGAAATTCATATATAGCATCATCAATAGTTCTGTAGGTGTCACGCAGCTCTTCTAGGGTTACAGTTTTAAGATTAAATATTCTTTCATTGTAATATAATGCCTCATCGTCTGGTGTTAAATCATATCCAGAAACTGTTACTCTGCTGGAGTTGTCTTTAGAGCTTATCACAACGGGATTTTGAGTATCATAGTTATAGGGTGCATACTGAACCGATTTCTTTTGTATATTTAATAAAATACTGCTATTATCAAAGCATAAGAATTTTAGATAGAGCTTTGACCCCTTATAAACAATATAGATGTAGCTTTTGTCTAATACCCCAATTTCACTTATTTTGTGATGCTGTAAGGAATCAATGCAGTCCTGCCCATAGGTTTTAGAATATATTATGGTTGAAATAAGCCTTATTTTATTAAAATCCTCCTTAAAAAAGTCAAGTATGACTGCTCTCTCCCTTTCTAATATATAAAAAACGTCTTCCTCCGAAACTTTAACATTTAGTTTATACTTCTCTATAAGCTCAGAAATATCAAAAGCTGCAAGTAGCATTTCAAATACTGTTTTTACCTCATTTTTTTCAGGAGCTTCGAAGTCAAAAAATGTTACCACTCTTTCCTTACTAATACCAAGAGCATCTGAGGCTATAAGTCTGCTAAATGTGTTTATTATATACTTTCTAGCACTAAAATTTCCCATTATTGCCTGTTTTCTTATCTTAATGAATTCAAATATTTCCTTCTCTGCTTGATATACAGATACCGCGAATATTTTTGCATAACTATGACTATTCTCAAATGCCTTTTCAAGCTCTCTACTTAATTCACTAAGCATCTTATTTTTTCCCTCCAGTTAACCAGCCCTTTATAATAGTACTTTGCTTCATTTCCCTTTTTGTTTGAATGTTCATTTGGGTTAATTATGTATTTATATAGCTGATGAAGTGTTTTGCTATACTCTGTTTTGTCATTTGGTATACTCTTAATGTACCCTTGAAGGCATACATCATTACTCATATTCATAATTTGCACATCAAATGGAAGTGTAAACAGCTTCTGCTTAATATAGCAATCGTTCATATCCCTTAGCACCTTATCTGCACGATACGAAACTACTTCTTCATTGTATTTATCCATATATTTATTAATCACAAAAATAGCTTTAGATGAATATTTCTGTAAACACTTACAATTATTTATCTCCTCCACAACGCTCTTATTCTGATTTAATATAGAAATTAAGCATTGAGCCTTTTGTAATAGTATGTCATTAGGGGCAGATAAGCTTGTGTCTATAAGCACCATATCATATTTGTACGACAAATAATTAATCAGGTAATCAAGCTTATCTGAGGGTAGTTCTATACTCTGGTCGTGTGATAGCATATGCAAGTTCTCTGAAATAGCTTCAATTGAGCCTTTAAGAAGCTCATATTTATCTGCACTAGCTTCAAACATATCAGAGTATAACCCTAACCCTTTAATGCATCTTGCTTTACTTAAGTGGTATTTTACATCACCCTTGCATGAATTCAGATCTAGTATTACAGTTTTTATTTCCTTGACTAATGACAAAAGCATACCAAAGTTTATTACTGTTGTTGTTTGTCCTGTCCCTTTGCAGGCTGAATAAAATGTAACTATCATGACAATCTCCTTTTCATAACCAGCATTACTGTATTACCTCTTCCTTAAAAGTAACCTTGCTTGAGGGTTGATTATCATCATGATAAAGTCTGACCTCAAGCCTTCCAAGCTGCTTTGCCTTCTCTAACGCACTGTACTGCTGTTCGTCTACCGAAATTACAATTAGTGCCTGCATACTGTTATACTTAATTGTATTATTAGTTTCTTCATCCGAATTTGTATTGCCATTTACAATAGCAATAACTGCCTCTTTTGCTACAACAACATCATAAGTACCATCTTGATAGCTGACTAAAACGTCTATATAGCACCCCTCAGTCAGCAAATTACCAACTGTATTATGAACGGTGTACTCTCTTAATCTTTCCATTCCTCCGTAGCTTTTGCCTGTTTCCTTAATTCTATCTACATGTATAGGCTCACCCTTCCTTAAAGCTTCTGTACAAGTCTTTCCAATGAGTTGAGCTTCATCGGTTATAAAATCTCCTAGTACATATTGTTCAGGAACTTTGATGAAATTAACACCATCTCTTACTATTTCATCTGTAAAGATTGTGTTTTTTTCTATTCCCTCTTCGCTAGTAATAAAAGCTACAGGCTTATAAACTGAATTATTCTCAAAAGTCTCTACGGTTTCATTAGCTATGGTTTTTTTAAGCTTTGGTATAGAAATATTGTTATAATAGAATAATACCGCTGCAAATGCTATACACAGTATTGCAATAATACTTAAGAAAGCCTTTTTCATAGAAAAGCCACTCCTTTACTCATAATTTCTTTTGTCTTGAAAACCGCTTACGGTGGTTATTGGTGCCATAGGCATAGTATAGTTAATATACGCATAGCTATATACATTAAGCTCCTTCATTATCTTTTTGTACTCATTACTATGTATGTTAACTAATTTCTCAGGCTTATACTTACCATACTTTCTGTATTCCTGACGAAGTCTGTGAAAAGGAATAGCTCCTGCAAGCTTTTCTTTACCTATGAGATCTTTTATGTAGGTATAGGGTATATGAATATCCTTCTGATACTGCCACAGCACATACTTTGCCTTAACCCTCAGCTTTTCATTAGCGTAAACATAGTCCATTATAAGAGACCTTTTTCTTATATCCATAATATCTGCCTGCATAGGTACAACAATGCAATCACAGCCTGCAAAAAAGCTCTTCCTCGCCTTATCATCAATCTGCCCACTAACATTTATTATAGTAAAATCAAAGGAATTGTATATAACATCAACTATAGCCTTTGATACACCTTTTTCTTCAAAAATCTCACCTCTGACCCTTATCTTTGACTTGTATAAGCTATCCGTATGGTCAGCTACAGAGCCAAAAACAAATAGCTCCTTTTTTTGAAATGTATCATATTTATATCTTCCTATACGTTCAAACCCTTTTTCTCTCAGCTCTTCTATAAAGTTGCCAATAGCCTTTATATTTAAATAGCTCTCTATACTTAATCCAAAGGTATCCATATCAACTAGTGCAACACGCGTTTCAGACATCAGGGCTATAGCGTAAGCCAGTTCACAGGAGAATTCTAAGTTTTCTAACACCACTAATATCTGTTTTTTAAATGCTATTGGTGTGTATTTTCTTTTCCCCATAATCTTGTTTAATAAAAAGCTCCCACCTAATACTTTACCTCTATTATTCTCTTTTGCTTCTATTGCTCCATTTTGATATCTGCTAAGATCCTCAAGCAACGCATATGTATCCTCATACCTATCTGCATTGTTATCTCTAGTACACTTATCAATAATTTTTATTAGTCCATCCTCACATGACTCAAGATAAGCTTCAATCTCTCTCCTGATGTTTATACTCACTAACGGACTTATGCCAGTAATAAGCTCAAACATCGTTACTCCTAAGCTATAGATATCTGTTCTTTTATCACTTTGACCAATACCATACTGTTCAGGAGCTGCATAACCTCTGGTTCCGATATAGACTGTGTCCTCACCATTCCCAGCTTTATAATCTCTCGCACTACCAAAATCAATCAATCTTATTCTGTTATCCTTCATAACGATTATATTTGCAGGCTTCATGTCTCTATAAATAATTGCTCCTGTGTCAAGATCATGCAAGTATTTAAGTGTATTAGCAAGCTCAGTAAACCAGCTTATTATATCCTTTTGACTCACCTGCTGTGAAAACTCAATGATCTCCTTTAATGTCCTTCCCTCCGCATAATCCATTACAATGTAGATATCATTTTCTTCCTCAATGAAATCAAATATTCGTGGTAGGGTTGGGTAGTTTATTTTTTTTAGCATTTCACACTCACTATATGCTGAAATTACTACCTCACTACCCTTATACATGTGCTTAATTGTCCAATAGGTACCCATTATAATATTTTCAGTAAGATAAACTGTGCTAGTCCCACCCTTACCAAGCTCCATTCTAACCTTATATTTTTGTGCAATTATATCTCCTGGTTTCATTTGCTCACCTGCTTGTTTAATATGACCTTTTCCTACTGCTTTTTTGGTCGCTTTCAAATTCTATCATAGAATCTTCAAGTATTCTACATTATTTGCTTTTATTTCCCAAATAATGTGTCGCTATATCAGACATCCGCTCAATAAAAAACAAAAAAACCACTCAACTCACGTATGAATTTAGCGGCTTTTTTAATAATCGACAAATAAATATTATTCTTTTTTTCTCTTTCTATTTTTACAGATTTTTATGTAGTATTTCCCAAAAAGCTTTCAAAAATATCCTACATTGACATAAAGACCTCTATTATCTTTAATACAGCAGGACCAAGCAGTACAATGAAAATAGCGGGAAAAATGAATATAATCAAGGGGAAAAGCATTTTAACTGGTGCCTTCATCGCCTTTTCCTGAGCCCGCTGTTTTCTTTTTTCCCTCATCTGGGCAGATTGAACCCTAAGCACCTGACTCATACCTACACCTAGCTCATCTGCCTGTATTATAGAGCTTAGAAGCATTGTTAAATCAGGAACATCACATCGTTGTGACAACGCTCTTAAAGCCTCTTTTCTACTCTTACCCATTTTCATCTCACTTAAGGCACGCTTAAATTCACCTGATAGAGTGCTCTCACTCTTTTCTACAAGCTTTGCTATTGCTCCATTTAGTGAGGTGCCTGCTTCTACGCTGACTGTTAATAAATCCAGTACATCTGGAAGTGATCTTATTATCTCAGTCTGTCTTTTCCTAACCCTTGCCCTCAGAAAAAGGTCTGGAATAAGAATAGATACCAGTATACTGAAGAAAAACATAAAAATGCTTGCTATATCTGAATTACCAATAGTGATAAAGATGATAACAATTATTGCTGGAAGTCCTAACATAAAAGTCAAACGTATGGAAAACCACTGGTTTATTGTTAGATTTAATGGTCTTCCTGCTTTTTGTAGTTCTTTTTCAATCTTTTTTGACATCCCTTGAGGTGTAATACCTGAAATTATATCTCCTAGTTCATTAAAAATGGGCTTTATTACTCTCTTTGTAAAGGCTTCATTCAATTCATCAGCTTGATTGCTCATCTTCGCACTTTTCAAATGCCCTAATCTATCAGCTATATAAATATTCTCATGAAAAATATATGTTATTATTAGAAACGATATCAGAAAAGCAATAGCTGCAAGTAAAGCAGAAATAAATAAAACCATACTAACTCCCCCTAAAGAATTTATATTAAACAATATACTATCATAGCTTTATGTCTACTATCTTTTTTATTAGTAGCATACCGATGACTTCACTGACTATACCTACAAGCATCATTATAATACCTATTGGGTTTGAAATCATAGGCGTAAAATAGGTAGGGTTAATTATTATCAATAGACCCGCTAATGCAAAGGGCAATAGTGATACAATTATTCCTGACATCCTTCCCTGAGCTGTCAAAGCAGAGATTTCTCCCTTTAGCTTTACCCTGCCTCTTATAGTAGAAGAAATGTTGTCCAGTATTTCCGATAAATTTCCCCCTATTTGTCTTTGGATTAAAACCGCTGTTACAAGTAGCTCCAAATCCTCATTCTCTACCCTCTCAGAAAGGTTTGTAAGTGCCTCTTCGGTAGATATTCCTAATTGCATTTCATTTATCAATATTCTAAATTCACGTGATATTGGATCGGGCATTTCATTTGAGGCTACCTCTATTGCCTGTAGGAAGCTATGCCCTGCCTTTAAAGAATTTGATATTAGTACAATGGTATCCGATAACTGTTTACTGAAGTTGTTCAATCTTAGCTTTTTTTTGAACCCAATGTAAAAAAGAGGAGCTACCCCAGCTACAAGCCCTAAAGGCAAAGACATTGCAATGCTATTTCTTATATTATAGGTTAATGCTACTACAATTATAGATATTAATAGCTGAAAAGCAAGAAACTCTTCACCCTTTATTAGTATGCCCGCTCTTATTATGTCCTTCTGGATAAACCTAGTATAGCTTTTTAGCACATTTATTCTGCCTAGATTTTTACCTATTAGCTTAAGTATTGATTTACCTGAATATGTATGCTTTTCTCTGCTTCTTTTCTCACCCGTATTTGATGAATATGCATTTATATACTCTGGGCTAACATACTTATTCATACGATTAATCTGTCTACCATCAGATAATACTTTAGGTAGAATTGCTACTGCTAAAAAAAACATTGAAAGGAATATTAAGAGAATAACATAAAGCATATTAAGCATACCTCCTTTAAGTTGCGTGTGAAAGTGCCTTCCATTTTTAGAAATCTGGTAGCTTAACACCCTCATCTGCCAGCTTATCAATGAATTTTGGCCTGATGCCAGTAAACTCAAATTCACCTAAAAGCTTGCCCTTATCATCCAAGCCTTTTTGCTTATACCTGACAATGTCCTGCATAATAATGACATCGCCCTCCATCCCTTGTACTTCTGTTATATGCGTTATTTTACGACTTCCATCACGCAAACGTGATTGCTGTATTATGAGATCAACGGCTGAAGATATTTGTTCCCTAATGGCACGCACAGGAAGCTCCATACCTGCCATTAGGACCATTGTCTCAAGCCTGCTTAACATATCTCTTGGTGAGTTTGCATGGCCTGTGGTTAATGAGCCGTCATGTCCTGTATTCATTGCCTGAAGCATGTCAAGGGCTTCACCTGAGCGAACCTCCCCAACAACAATTCTATCAGGTCTCATTCTCAAGCTGTTCTTCACCAAATCCCTAATGGAAATAGCACCCTTTCCCTCAAGATTTGCAGGTCTGGTTTCAAGCCTTACAACGTGCTCCTGCCATAGCTGAAGCTCTGCCGCATCCTCTATGGTGACAATTCTATCATCATTAGGAATAAACGAGGATAGTACATTTAGGGTTGTAGTCTTACCTGAGCCTGTTCCACCTGAAACTATAATATTTAGTCGCCCCTTAATACAAGCCTTTATAAATTCTGCCATCTGTACACTCAAGGTTCCAAAGCCAATCAAATCTGCTACAGTATAAGGGTTTTCTGAGAATTTTCTTATGGTAATAGTAGGACCATTTAATGCCAATGGGGGTATAATGGCATTAACCCTTGAACCATTAGGTAGTCTGGCATCTACCATTGGCGAGCTTTCATCAATACGTCTCCCCAATGGAGCTACTATCTTTTCTATTACATTCATAACATGATTGTCATCCTTGAATACTGCCTCAGACAAAACAAGCTTTCCCTTCTTTTCAATATATATGCTTTTGGGTCCGTTGACCATTATTTCTGAAACATCACTGTCCTTCAGTAAAGGCGAAATAGGTCCGAAATCCTGTATCTCATCAATTATTCCCTGTCTTATTCTGTCTCGGTCAAATCTTGTGAAGCTTATTCCCTGTTTATCCAGCTCATCGTCTACGATTTTAGTTATATCATTTTTAAGTGTCTCATCACTTCCATCTGCCTCACGTATATCAATTGTGAGTTCTTCTATAACCTTCTTTTGAAGCTTTTCCTTAAGCTCAGCAAAGGGATCAAGTTTAACTGTCACAGATGGTTGTACAGCTACTTTTACATTCTTCTCGGGGACTATATCAGTATGCTCCTCTGTTTCTTGAATACCTTGTCTTAATCTTTGTGTAAGTGACATTTAGCATCTCCTGCCTTTATTTATATTCATATTGAATGTCTATTCTAAATTTACTAAATCTCAGCACCCTCTTGATGTAATAATTTCCTCTTTACGCAATGTTTCTGGATATTATTTCAGACAGCCTTTGAATCTCCTTGCATACCTTGCTTTTTTTGTCATGTATCATAATAGGTATGCCTTTATTAGCAGATATTAATACGGTTTTTTGGTCCTCTGGTATGACTATATTAACCTTTTTCTCAAAAATGTTTTCTACATCCTTTATGCTAATTCCAAATTTGCCTACTATTCTGTTTAGAATAACCATAATCTTGCTATCTGAGTAATTAAACGATTTCATAACATTCATTCCAAGCTTTACATCCTTTAGTGAAAGCATATCCTTTGTAGAAACCATTACTATCTGATCTGCCTTATCAAGTGCTGTAATAGTTATTTCATCAAAGCTTGCTCTTGTGTCAATGATAAGATAATCATGGTTCTTTTTAAGCATTTCTATGATTTTTTCTATATGGTTGCTGGCTATATAGTCAGCCTGTTCTGGCTTAATAGGAGCTGTAATCACCCTCACGCCAGGCATATACTCAATCATATACTCCTCAATACGGTCAGAGGTTATTGTACTTATATCCTCTACAATATTTGATATGGTTCTAGTTGATTCAATATCCAGCATCAACCCCACATCCCCGAATTGTAAGTCTAAGTCCATTACCGCTACACGCTTTCCCGTTTTTTGAGCTAGCCCGATAGCCGTATTAACAGCGACCGTTGTTTTGCCAACGCCACCCTTAGTACTAAAGACTGTTATTACCTCACACCCCTTACTTTCTGTTACAATTTCCTTTATCCCCGTAGTCTTAATCTTATTTTTTCGCTGCTCTCTATCCACTGCATTCAATATTGTGTTAGTAATTGTTTCTGTATCAAAAGGCTTTGCAATGAAATCTCGTACCCCGCAATTCATTGCCTTCTTAAAGTATTCCTTTTCATCCTGTACTGAAAGCAGTATAATAATAGCTTCAGGCATCATCATGCTAATTTTTTCAGCCGCCTGCAAGCCATCCATCTCAGGCATGTTTATATCCATAAGTATGACATGGGGATTATACTTTCTTGCGTTCTTTACTGCCTCTAACCCATTACCCGCCTCACAAATCACCTCGAATTTGTTAGAAAACGAGAGAAATACCTTTATTAGTTCTCTTGTTTCTTCTATATCATCAACAATCATAACGCTTATATCCTTTTGCATAGTATTCACCCTCTTAAAAAAATTTTCATAGCTTTCTGCTAGACTATAAGTAGCTATAAATCTATAATTTTGATTCCCCTAAATTTAGTACTAATCCTCAACAACCGGGACTTTATCCTTTTGTGGAACAATATCATTTCGAATAATACCCTGAGTATTAACAGTTTCATTATCCCTAAGGTTCCTTAGTGTCAGCATAATTCTACCTGATTCTTGAGCAAAGAATAGCTTCTCTGCCTCCTGAGGTGTTAATGCTAGATTTACTGAGTATTTAGAAGGAACCTCCTTTCTTTCCTCTGTGGTTCTTATCTGCTGCTTACTTATCGACAACACCTGTACGTTCTGAATAAGAAGCTCTGCTATCTCGGGGAAGAAAATCTCTCCTTCGTGACTTACAAAGGACTGTTGCTGCAAGAATACATATACATCTACAAAGTCTTCACTTTTTATTAAATCTCCTACCCCAGTAAACTCGTCAACTGTAACTGCCATTGCCCTTTTTCCTAATGGAATTCTTAAAGCCAGCTCCATTTCCTCTTCCTTTAATAACCTGCTCTCTGGGATTACCTCCCCTTGAGCAACCATATCCTTTGTGAATCGGTCTATAAGTAGCTCTCTGCTTTGAATGGATTCTGGCACATATGTATCAGAAACCACCTCAATCTCCTTTAGCATTGAGGCTGTAATCTTAACTCTTGCCCCTATTTCCTGTGCTGCAACTAGTATTTTCTTATATTCAATCGCTGCTGCCTTCTCTTTTAAACTATCTAAATACTTATAGGTAAGATAAGCAGTAATTAGTGCAAGGATTAGAGCAACAAACAATACTTTTTTATTTATCTTATTCAATAGCAATTCCTCCTCTAGTTAAGGATAATTATGAATATTAATTTTATTTATATTTATCTACTGGACTAGCTTTATAGCCTTTAGTCCATAATCTTTAATTGTTTGAGAAAAATCACCGTTATCTGTAAACTCTATAAACCTACCTGTGATTGTTGCATTAGTGCCACCCCCTGATCCACTCTCTACAAAGAAGGCTGCAAATCCAACTACCAGAACTAGCTTTCTTCCATTAACCTCCATTGAATTAACAACTGGTATTGTCCATACTCTTGCTGATTTTCTTGTATAGGTTTCATAAGTACTGGAATCTATTTCATCTAAGTATTTCATTGCCTTACTAATACTTCCTGACATATTTCCTGTCTCAGTATCAAAGGTATCTCCAAGCTTAATCTTTCCTTTATATCCGTACATCAAATTATCCTCAAATATGCTAGCACCAGTTCCACCTAAGGCTATACCCATAAAGTTACCATTAGAACCATCACCACCACCATATTTGAGGGTCACAGACTCCCCGTAGATCAGAGTCCTCTGCTCTATTGCAAGAGGACGTGTTCCTTTGTAGACTGCACTTATTGACCCTACCTTTGCCGCAGCAGTAACACTAACGTCAGCCTTATCTACACCCAATATCCGAGCAAATGTAAAGTCAACTGTTTTAGTGCTTGATATCTGTATTCTAGTATTGCTTTCAGTAATAAGAATCTCAACAGCTTCCCTTGGGATTAGATTTAGATCGCAATACTCATACGCCTTCTGTACTGCCTTTTGAGGCTTTGCTGGTAGCTCCTGAGCCCCAGCTAGGGCTGCTGCATCAGTTGCATTAGAAAGCCTTATTTTTTCTATCACATATAGGCCTGTATCAACTCCTATAGCAGCAAACCCCATAATGACAGTGATCATCAGACATATCAATATATTTGACGCTCCTCTTTCATCTGATAAGTATTCTTTTGTATAAGTCTTATTAAAAGCTTTCATGACACACCTCATACATCATACATACAAATCCTATTGGTGTTTTTTTGCATTTTACTATTCAACTCTCATTATAGACTTAGCCGAAATTCTTAATGGATTTGGTAGAATAGCACTGATTATAGGAATATCAACGTGAACACTGTACGATACTGTTGCAGTAACCTGTGCTCCTCTTACTCTGTTAAGAGCAGATGGTGATAAGGTAATTGTAAGATTATCCTTGCTTATATTAGAAGCAATTATTTGTACAATGCTTGAATCACTGTATCCTACAGAAGCATATCTAGCTCCATCTCGTGCAGCATTGTTTACAGTGACATATTCACTTACAATCTGTCCAAATGCGGCAATACCCATAACGAGAATAAGCAGAACCGGCAATACAAGTGCTAGCTCTACTAAGGCTTGCCCCTTTTGATTCTTCAGATTAGTAATGCTTTGTATCTTCATGCTACACCCTCCATTGATGATTAGTAAACAAACAGATTGAGATACTACCAATATAAAGTATGATTGTTATCATTTATTACAACGCGTAAAACTTATAGCGTTATATATCCTACTTAGTAATAAAAAGCTGCACCAAATGAATTATTTTCACGGTGCAGCATTTATTGTGCTAACAATAAGGTTCTTAAGTTGTCGGCTATCTCTGATAGCGTCGACAACTTAGGACTCTTACTTATAAACTCTTTTATGTACCCATTTTCTATAGAGCTTATGGTGTACCACCTAGCCCTGCGATCATATTGTTGAATACTGCAAGTAATTGATTTCCTAAGCCTGTAACCCCTACTACTACAATTAATGCGATAAAAGTAATAATGAGTGCATATTCAACCATACCTTGTCCTTTTTCCTCAGCTACTAAAAATCTCACATTTTTTATTAACCCGCTCATCATTTTTTTCATTAAATCCAGCTCCCTTCAAAATTTTAAATTTAAATTTCCGTGTTCCATGGTTTAATTATACGAGTTTCTGAAGGGAATTTGAATCTGTCATATGTACCATTTCTAATTAAACTATAGCCCTTGTCGAAATATAGGAGTTTTTGCGGATTTGTGTAGGCACATTGTCACTATCCTACTAAACCAGTAGGACTTATGTCTCATAGCTTTATTAGCTTTACCTCTTTGTCATTAGCTGTGACTATTACTAGAGTACCTTCGTATGCAAATACAGTGTCAACCTGATCTGTAACAGCTATTTCTAGGTTTCCTTCTACGTCCAATACTTTAACCCCGTAGTCCTCTCCAGTAGAAAGCTTACATATTAGCTTTTCTTGATCTACAATGATGTTATCTATTGGTTCTTCTAATACCTTGGTATCTGCTTTGTTTTGTTCTACCTTAAATAGATGTTTCTTTTCTTCCTCCAAGGCTAAATAATATATTTCACCATCCAATTCATAATAGTCGTAAATTTTTGATATATTATTAGATATCCGAGCCTCTCTTGTTCCATCTAGGTCTGATACATACAAACATCCATCCTCATTTTTTACATAAAAAAGCCTACCTCCTGAAATCTTAAAGCTTGTTATCTCAAACTCAGTAAGCATTGTTGTTTCATTAGTGTTTAAGTCAACTTTATATAATCTATTCTTTTTACCCTCAACGTAATCATAGTTTTCGTAGCTTGAAGCCATTGCATATACAGTGTCTTCTATAACTGTAGTTATGCCGCTAAACCCATATAATAGTGAGGGATCTCCTATAGTCTTTCTATTGTTTAAATCAATTACACCATGTGGGTATAAACTTAAATTTCCTGGCTCAGGAGGAACTCCCTCATATATTTCCAATATTCCATTTTGGGTCTTCATAAAATCCAGATATCCACTAAACTCCATTGACGCCTTTCCATTGCTATTTACCTTGTAATAGACATCATGCCCCATAAGTGCACCACCAACATGATACATAAACCACAGCTCATTATCCCTGATTTGAAAGTCCAGCCATTTGTTGAAGCCATATGAGGTACTGACCTCATATGAGGCTAGCAGCTCTTTATTGAGCGTATTACTTTTATTTACTCTATAGACATTGTTAATGCACTCCTTCTCCTTTGTTTCTACAAAATAGAAGTAATCCTCAAACAATATTATATCGTTTTGGGTTGCATACGCTGGTAGCTCCACCTTTTGCAGTTGTGGGTTACTTGAGACAATAGTAAGCCCCTCCTTGTTATCCCACGAATACTCCCAACTAAACTCATCATATGCAAAACGCCATGTCATTGGGAAGTAAGTGATATTATTATATAAGAATAACGGATATTCTTCTTTAGAATTATCTACGGGCTTTCCATTTACTTGAATTTTCATATTAGGAATAGTTATTTTTCTCTTTTCCGAGTTTTTAGCCTTTACAGTGTCAGCCACGTATGAAGATGTCACCTTGCTTTGATAAACCTTCAAGCCTTCTTCAGATGACCATTCATTTTCAAGCCCCAATAACCTGCAATCATACCATGTCATAGGGAAATAGGTTATTCCCTTATAAACCAAGAATGGATACTTTCGAAAGTCATTATCTATCTGTATCCCGTTTAAATTAATCTTGAACCCTGGCATGCTAGCATATAATGACTGTTCTTTAGCAGATATCATATTAAGCGGTAGAATTAAGTTAACCGCTACCAAAAACACCAGTAATCGAAATAATACTTTTTTCATCACAATATCCTCCAATAGTAGATTATGTTGTAATATTACATTAAATTACTGTATTTTTCAATAGCTATTTAAATATACGCAATTAAATTTATATTTTATTAGGTCTACATGACTCACATGGAATATTAAATTGACATAGCCCACAGAAATTTGACACCAATACGTACTGCTCATAAATAAGTGTGTTCTTACTTATGATATGTCTCCCCATTAATAATCTTAAACGCTCTGAAAATCTGCTCCAATAGAATCACCCTTACCAGCTGATGTGGAAAGGTCATTTCTGATAGACATATGCTTAAGTCATTACCCTTTAAAACACTCATATCAAGTCCCAATGAGCCCCCTATTACAAAGGTTATGTCTGAAGAGCCTGATAGCATGCACGACTCTATCCTTTTTGAGAATTCAACTGAGCTTAATTGCTTTCCCTGTAAATCTAAAACTATAAGAAATGAATTGGGGCGTATTTTAGATAGAATTTTATTAGTCTCTTTAGCCTTTATTTCTTGCTCCTGTGATGCACTTAGCTTCTCAGGTGCCTTTTCATCAGATATCTCAATAATATCAATACTACAAAAACGATTTATTCGTTTAATATATTCTAAACAAGCATCTTTAAGATACTTCTCCTTCAATTTACCAACACAAACTATTGATACTCTCAAACTGCATACACCTTTCCAACACTTGTTCTTGATGCTACTGACAAAGCCACATCCTTGCCAACCTCAATTCCTTTTTGTGTCATTTCATTATAAACCGTTTGATAAGCCAGCTCTGGTATATTATTCTCCTCACTTAAATGACCTAGAATTACCGTCTTCGTTCCGTTTTCAGCTAGATAAGTGGAGGTTTTTGCAGCCATATCATTGCATAAATGCCCGTTTTGTCCTAGTATTCTCTGTTTTAAATACCAAGGGTATCTACCCATTTTTAGCATCTCCACATTATGATTAGATTCTAAAAGAATTAAATTGCTTCCCATTAAATTGGATAAGAGAGTATTGTTCATATGTCCTAAGTCTGTTGCTATTGTTACCCTTTTATTTTTGTAAACAAAATTATACCCTACAGGCTCAGAAGCATCATGAGGTATAGAAAAAGCCTTGATATCCAAGTCACCTATTTCAAAGGCTTTATCAGTATCAAAGTATTTCCTGTTTTCTAAAGATACCTTCCCCAACGCGTCACACATACCCTTCCAAGTGCCTTCATTTGCATATATGGGAATATTCAGCTTTCTGGATAATATACCCGCTCCCTTTACATGGTCACTATGCTCATGGGAAATCAAAATGGCATTAAGCTCTTCGGGCTTTTCGCCTATGGATTTAAGGGCATCAATAATTTTTATACCGCTTAATCCAGCATCAATCAAAACTTTCACTTTATCGGTAGATACAAAAATACAATTTCCGCTACTGCCACTAAAAAGACTACAAACCTTTATCATATATTAACCTCTTTAAGCTTACTTCCGATACCAACCACATAATGTGCTATCATAATGTTTTGTTCTCTATTACCTATACTTAACCTTGAAACTATTATAGGCTATCCATTGACTCTAGTGATAGATGCACCTAGATTTCTAAGCTTTTCCTCAAAATTTTCATATCCTCTATCAATATAAATAACATTAGATATCTCTGTTTCTCCAACTGCTATCAAGCCTGCAACAACTGCCGCGGCACCACCTCTTAGGTCTAGTGCCTTAATTGGAGCACCAGAGAGCTTTCCTCCACCCTCAATAACTGCTATTCTGCCCTCTACCTTAATGTTTGCACCCATACGTTTTAATTCATCAACGTATTGAAACCGCTTGTCAAAGATACCCTCAGTAATTGTACTTGTTCCATCAGCTTTACACAAAAGTACTGCTACTGGGGGCTGTAGATCAGTGGGAAATCCTGGGTACGGGAGTGTTTTAATATTTACCTTGCAAAGCTTGTCTTTTGCAATTACTCGTATGCTATCATCAAACTCTTCTATCTTAACATTCATCTCCTGAAGCTTAGCAGTTAGTGATTCCATGTGCTTTGGAATAATATTCTTTACAAGTACATCTCCTTTTGTCGCAGCAGCCGCTATCATAAATGTACCTGCCTCAATCTGGTCTGGTATAATTGAATGAAATGTGCCTCCAGGCAGAGTTGTTACACCATTAATCTTTATTACATCAGTTCCTGCACCTTTTACATTAGCCCCCATAGCATTTAAAAAATTTGCTACATCAACTACATGAGGCTCCTTGGCAGCATTTTCAATAACCGTTTGCCCTTCAGCCTTAACCGCCGCCAACATAATATTGATTGTTGCTCCCACACTAACGACATCTAAATAGATAGGTGCTCCTATAAGCTTACTAGCAGTCATTTTAATAGTTCCATGATGTATAGAGATTTTTGCACCTAATGCTTCAAAGCCTTTTATATGCTGGTCAATAGGTCTATTCCCAAAATCGCATCCACCTGGAAAGGTCACCTCAGCCCTATTAAATCTCCCCAATAAAGCTCCCATTAAGTATGATGAGCCTCTCAACTGTCCAATTTCATCAAAATCCGCCTTATATGAATTAATGCCTTTAGGCTCTATGATCATGGTTGTATTGTTTTTTTCAAACCTTACCTTAGCACCCAGAACCTCAAGTATATTTTTAAGTACATCAACATCCTTTATCCTAGGAACATTTTCAATTGTACATTGGCTATCTAAAAGTATTGAAGCCGGTATAACTGCAACAGCGGCGTTTTTTGCTCCACTAATTGTGACTTCCCCCTTCAAGCGACGTTGACCCTTAATAATTAATCTTTCCACACAAATACACCAATCCTCTGTTTTCAAAATTGTACCTTAATATTATATCACGATTATTCATTAAACCAAATACTTTTACTAAAGCTTTTTGCGTTGTTACATATTTATGCAAAATTATACTCAATAAGCACAGTGTTTATGTATATTTATTCAAAACAACGCAAAATAGCGTATAAATATACAACAAAGCAATATACTTAAAGCTTTTTGCGTTGTTACATATTTATTCAAAGCACTCTTATAATTAAATAACAAGCTTCTTAATTTAATCTGAGTACCATCATAAGCAGAATAATATAGCTCTTTTCCAGCTTCATCCTTAATTCTCCATACTGGTGAGGCATATATATCCTCCTCTCCTTCTTGAGCAAAGCCAAAGGCTATATCTACGATTTTTGTTCCCTTCTCAAAGCTGTTGCTTATTAATATCTGATATACTGATAAAATTTCGTTTTTCTTATTACTCTTTTTTATCTTCCTATATGAAATGTCAGCTACTCCGCTTCCATCCTTTGTTAAGTATACATCTATTCTGTTACCAAAAATATAAGTATTCTGCCATTTTTCTATAAATATAAGGTGTAGCTTCTGTGTCTTTTCATCATAAGCATAGCCGTTTTTGTCCAGAACGAACTTACTAGACACTATTCCACTTTGTTCCATTACGCCTATTAATATCTTATTCAAATTCTTTTCAGTAGGAGGGAATTTATCTATTGCTACATTAAAGCTCAGCTTGTCTATCTCTTGTACTTCTCCCTCGTATGCAAGTGTCCCTGTGTCCCTGTTGTATTTTGGTATCACTAAATCATCGCTAAAGCTTATATCTCTAGATAATAAAATTTTTTTTGTATTTTCTATTGTTTCTGAAGAAACCTCTTTTCTGTAAAACTCACCAAGATTAATATACAGCAGAAATATATTAAATAATAGAAATAAGCCTAATAGTATAGTCTTCGCCTTTGACCAATCCATCTATTCACAACCTCCTACCTATGCTATACATTCCACCCAATCCAGGCTATTACTCTATTTTATTCAAATCTGATATATAATATCTAGGACCATCTTGACTAATTTGAGTAAAAATAGCCTTTGGCTGGTATTGCATACCTGAGACAAAATCAAATTCATTGTAATTTACAACATATCCAAAATCATATTCTGAGACAAACTTATTCTCCTTTATGAGATTCTTCAAATCCAAATCGGAGTGTATTTCTCTTGCCTTATCATAAATGTCAGTAAAAAAAGTGTTATACACATTATTATTAGGCTTATCATTGAATTCTCTTACATACCATTTGCATTCAAGTATTCTCTGACTATCTGCAACAATTTCAACAGCATGTACCCTCGTGGATGTAACAACCTGATTATAACGCATAAAAATCTGGTATTCCCCATAAGCATAGTCAAAACAAAAATGATACCTTTTTTTTGTTGAATCATGCTTTATGCTCTTAAGTAGTAGCCTGGTTTTATTATTAGTTTCTTCCATCAAATTTGAATGATTCTCGATAAAGATTAAGGCATTTGATAGTGCATCAGTTATACTACCTGCATCCTTTGTATCAACGCTTTTTAAATACTTATATTCAAATAGCCCATTTTGATATATACGATAGAAGCTATCCTCTTCAGTAAATAAATATGCGTTATTTACTGAATCAGTTTCTGGAAAAAAGCTATCCTTTTGATCCATTAAAACAAATTCCATAATTCCTTCAACAATCTCACTGTCTTTTCTGTCTTTTAAATCAAATTGTATTCTTTTTGGTATAAAGGCATATAAATCATTTATCCTTTTATTACTATTATATCTGTTTGTTAATAGTATATCCTTTCTGAAATTAATGCGTGGGAAATAGTCCTTTAATAAATTATATTTATCGGTAGTTTTTTTCTTGGCAATATTTTCTATTATGTCAGTATAATCTTTTTTTGATAAGCTCCCTTGCATTATATTAAACTTATATCTATATAGCTTTTCATTTTCGTTTATATATATCGTCATAATATTATTTACATCATCTTCCCATGGAGAAATTACTATTCTTTCTACACCTGAGAAATCCAAATCATCTATTTGTTCTTCACCCATCAACCACATAAATATTTCTGAGTCAATGAATGTTGATAATTCTATAATAAACACTCTCTGCTCAATAATCTCATCCCAATATTCTATTTCATACTCTATAGGTTTTGACTCTTTGAGTCTATTAACATAATTCTGTCTAAAATCACTCCACACTCTATTATATAGCTCGTTATTATTATTATACACACTATACAGACCTAAGCCCTCTGAAACAATTAGCGACTCAGGTGCACTATATTTAGCCTTTACCTCATTTAAATCTATCCTATTTGTAGGATTAAAAAACAAAAAAATATCTGCAATAAAATTAAAAGGAAGCCCATGCGTTTTAGAATTCCACAGGATTCCTATTTGTACTACAGATATAAAAATTAATAATACTATAATCGTTGATTTTACTTTATCCTTAGTGTTTTGGATCATTTTTTATTTATCCCATCTGAATTATTATCTTTATCCTTAATCTTATCCATTATATCTAAAAATTTCTCTACTGAACCTTTTAGCTTTTCCTCAACCCGCTTATAAAAGCCTTTTCCTTGTTCTTTTTTAACAATAATATCAGTTATCTGAAGGTTTTTGTTTAGCTCAAGATTATTCTCTTCACTTTTAATATATGCTACTAGTCTGATTCTTTTTTCAATTTGTTCCTCAGCAAAAGGTATTTCTACATTTCTATACAAAAACAAGCTTGTTGTGTCATAATAGTCCTGTTCTTTCTTTACATCACTATCTATTCTGTTTTTATATGTACCGTTATTATAGTTTCCACCTTTTGTGCTATTTATGTACTCTGTGTTAGGATTATATTCTATGCTTGATGCTTTTTCATTATTTTCCTTCTCTGAATCCAATTGTTTTTTTGAATCCAGTAGATAAAGTGGCATAAAAGCCGCCTCGCCTTTTTTATAAGAGTCCTTCTCTATTAAAAACAGTACGACGACTTCGCTTTCTTTTTTGGCGTCTTCACGTAAGTTTACCCATGTTGTCCCAGAAATTGTGTAGTCGCCTAATTTCTCAGTCTCTGTAATTGCATTACATTCAAACTCAATTAAAAACTGCTCCTCAGAACAAACTGATTTTGAATAAAAATTTGGATTATTTAATTGTAAACCATTAGCACTTACTGGTATAAGACTTGATACAACAAGTGATAATACCAACATAGTTCGCAGTATTCTTTTCATTCCAGCCACCCCAATATGTACGTTTATAAAAAATATCATTCATAATCATTTATATTATTCCAAATATAAATGAGTTATATTATAGCTACTGCTAATTTATTTCTATATAATATATTATACAATATTTTTTATTACAAGTCTATTACGTACCACTTAAAATAAGGTTACACTGGTAATTTAACAGTTATCTCAGTGCCTTTGTCAATCTCGCTTGTTGCAGAAATTGTTCCTCCATGAGCATCAACTATTTCCTTAGCTATAGATAATCCTAGTCCTGTACCTCCCATTTGTCTAGAACGTGCCTTATCAACTCTATAGAAACGCTCAAAAATCCTTCCTAGATCCTTTTCGGGTATACCAATTCCTGTATCTGCTACTTTAATATAAGCCTGATTGTACATTATACCAATATAAACAGTAATCTTACCTTCATCAGGTGTATACTTTATTGCATTTCCTATAATGTTAATTAAAAGCTGATCAAGCCTATCTTTATCTCCCATTATTTGAGGCACCTGACCAATTACAAAGGTCTCAATAACCTGTGCCTTTTCCTGAGCAGACATCTTCATTCTCTCAGCACAGCTTTTAACTAGTTCCACTAAATCCAGCTCCTGCATTGTATACTGCATTTTCTTATTATCCTGCTTTGAAAGTTGAAGTAGGTCTTTAACTAGTCTTGTCATTCTGTCTGCTTCAGTATTAATTACACTTAAAAAATCTCTGCATATTTCAGGATCCTCCATTGCCCCATCCAATAGTGTCTCTGTGTAGCTTTTTACAGATGTTAAGGGGGTTCTTAGCTCATGTGATACATTTGCAACAAACTCCTTTCGCATCTCATCTAGCTTCTGTTGCTTAGTTATATCCTGAAGAATCATAACAACTCCTTCAGCCTTATTTTCTTCATCAGTAAAAGGTGCATAGTTTACCCTTATATATTTTTCATCAGTAATAATAGTTTTTTCTCTGGCCAACTCAAATATTTTTGAATAAATAACATCTTCAAGCTTGATATCTAAGTCATACTTTTGTGAAAATTCGTCAAAAGTACTTGCATTATCAGTAGCCCAAAGTATTTCTTTTGCAGCTGGATTAATATGTATAACATTTCCTTTAATATCAAATGCAATTATTCCATCTGTCATATACTTAAGTATTGTCTCTACCTTGTTTTTCTCACTAGATATCTCGGTCAACATATCCTTTAGCCTCTTTGACATATAGTTAAAGGTTCTGGTTAGCTTTCCTATTTCATCCTTTGATTTAACCTCAAGAACTTGCCCAAACTCACCAGCAGTTATACTTTCAGCCTTGTGCATTATATTAGTTATTATAGTTCTTGAGAGTAAAATCCCAATTATAATCGCAGCAGCAATAGCTAGTATCATACTATAAACTATTAACTGATTAAAGCTTTCAATTGTATCCATGACTTCATTTCTACTATATTTAAAATATAACACATATTTGCCATCCGCTAAATTTTTTGATACAGCGAAGTCATAAAACTCATCATTAACAAGCTTGTTCCTGCTTCCCTCGGCTTCTTTATTCTGAGCAAGAACATATATAAGATTATCCGACTTGAAAATCTTGTTTTCAAACTTTACCCTGTCAGTGTTCCACAGTGGATCAGAGGAAATTTCAATCTGGCTTTTTGCATCAATTACAGAAATGATTGCATAGCTTTTATTTGAGCCCTTAATTTTACTACTTATCAATATGCTTCCTTCAAGTCTATCTATTAATTCCACGAAACTCATTTCCTCATTAATAGATAAACTGTTTAAGCCTTGTTGTATAGGCTTTTTGAAATTTATTTCATAGAATATACCCTCAACCTTAAAGTTTAAAAAAACCCATATTACAGATATTAAGACAAAAGTCAAGGCAATTATAATAAAAATTAAACGCCATTGTATACTTCGCAGAAACATTATTACCTCTCTATGTATAGCATCAAGCCAATATCAAGCCACTATAATAACTTTGATTAATATTTTTGCACGATTAAATATTTTTGCTTATACATAATTATACACATTTATTTAGTATCATATATTGGAATTAAAATAGTACCCTACGCCCCTTTTGGTTAGTATATACTCAGGTGCACTGGGCATTTTCTCTAGCTTTTCTCTTAGCCTTCTAACAGTAACATCAACTGTTCTAACATCACCATAGTATTCATATCCCCATACCTTCTCAAGTAAAGACTCTCGAGAAAAAATCTGTCCCTTTTGCTGTGCAAGAAATTTAACCAATTCAAATTCTCTCAATGTTAAATCAAGTAATTTACCATCCCTTTTTACTTCATACCTGTTAATATCGATAGACAATGCTCCATAATTAAGGATATCCTTTGATGTATTAGTTGGCACTTCTTCATTTAACCTTCTTAAATTTGCCTTAACTCTCGCCATAAGCTCTCTAGGACTAAAGGGCTTAGTAATATAATCGTCAGCTCCCAGTTCCAAACCCAGAACCTTGTCTACCTCTTCTTCTTTTGCAGTTATCATCAGAATTGGAGTTTCCTTTTCCTGTCTTATTTTTTTGCATACTGTAAATCCGTCCATTTCTGGAAGCATGATATCTAATAGTATCAAATCAGGATCTTCACGTAATGCCATTTCATAGCCAGCTCGTCCATCATATGCCTCTATTGTTTCAAAGCCTTCTTTTTTCAAATTAAATCTTAGAATATCAACAATATTTTTTTCATCATCAACTATTAGTATTTTTCTGGCCATATACTTCACCTTACCTTACCTTTATATTATTATTAATTACCTAACTCGTCAATCTTATTTATATATTTGTTAGCTTATTTTAAAGTATTATTATTTCAATTACTCATATCTTAATGATTCTATAGGGTCTAAATCAGCTGCCTTTTTTGCAGGGTAAACACCAAAAAGTAATCCTAACAGCACCGAGCCTGCTAAAGCCAGTATTGATACTTTGAAATCAACAATAGGAGGAATCCCTATAACCTTAGAGATTATACTACCAGCAAGGATCCCCATTATAATGCCTATAATGCCACTTATCCCAGTCATTATGATTGATTCTGTTACAAACTGCATAATAATGTCACTTTTCTGTGCCCCTAATGCTTTTCTAATACCAATCTCTCTTATTCTCTCAGTTACAGATACCAATAAAATATTAACAATCCCTATTCCTCCAACAATCAAAGTAATTACAGCTATTACCAAAAGAACCATTGATACAACACCTAGTATTTGACCAAAAGCCTTTTGCTGATCGGCAGAGCTAATAGATATATAAATGTCCTTATTCTTCTTTTTTCTTTCAAGTGCAGAAATTATGCTTTTTCCTGCTGACTTAAGCTGATTTTCTTCATATACTGAAGCTGTTATATTATTAAGGTATGGATAATTATAAAAAATACTTTGAACTGTAGATATAGGTAAATATATATCTGCTGGAAACATATTATAATCAATTACATCTCCCATAAAATTGCTTTCAGATGAGACTATACCTACTATTTTAAGCTTTGTTCTTTTATTTCCTGCACTTAATGTTATTGTTTCGCCTAAACCCTCTTTGTTTTTGAAGTATTTTTCTATAAACATATCATCTACTACAACTACCTTTGATTTAGCCGATTCATCAAATGAGTTTATAAACCTTCCCTTAACCAAATCAACAGAACGTATGCTTTTGTATTGAGAAGAAACGCCATTAATAGATGCACTTCTTGTATGCTCACCAATTCTTATTGTTCCACTTCTTGTTATTTCAGTCATTACATTTTTTATATCAGGCGAGCTATTCTTTACTGTTTCAAGGTCATCAAGCGTTAGGTAGTCATTTCTAGTCATATTATTGGTTTGGTACATTATTGTAAGTGAATTTGCACCAAGCTTCTCAAGCTCTCCAAATACGTATGCCTTTGTAGCATTACCTATTGCAACTATTGCTATAACAGAAAATACTCCCATTATAATTCCTAGCATTGTAAGAAAGGATCTTAATTTATTTGTCTTTAGGCAATTAAATGCCTGCTTAAAGCATTCAATAAAACTCATTCTACCACCTTAACTCTACTTCCTTCTTTAAGGGCTTGTGATGGATTTTTCACAATTATATCATCCTTTTTAAACCCTTTAAGTAATTCAACCTCCTGATCTGAAATTATACCGAATTCTGCTACAACCTCGTGCACAATTCCCATTTCACTGTCTACAATATACGCAAGCTGATTGCCGTCCTTATCCTCAGTAAAAGCATCAAGGCTTACCTTTAATGCATTATCCTTTTGTTGTGTTAGAACATTACAATCAACATTTATCCCTGGCTTCATTTTAATTGAGCTAGGCTCTACACTCACCAAAACCTCAACAGCTGCCTCACTACCTCCACTGCTAGCATTAATTTGTGCAATTGAGGATATACTATCAAGTGTTCCATTTACTGTTACTTCCTCTCCTAATGCATCACCAGAAATTTTAACCTTTTGTCCAACCTTAATGTCCTTTAGATTATACTCACCTACAGTTGCTCTGACCTGTATTTTGTCATTATAAATTACAAATGCTGGTTGCATGCTTGGTGTATATCCCGATTTTGTAACATTAACATTGATTACCATTCCATCTATTTTGCTAATACAGGTCTCCTTTATTCTTCTGACCTTCTCCTCAAGATTGGATATTTGTGCCTCTAAAAGGCTTAGGTTGAGCTTTGCAATATTGTAGTCCATTGATTGCCCCTTTAATGTTGACTGATAATTAATATCAGCATTTTTCAGGGAGGTCTCAGCCTCTTCAACTCTTGTTTTTGAA
>QKEK01000200.1 GCA_003251775.1 Clostridia bacterium
AATACGCTAAATGATTTTTCTGATGAAAACCTTGATATTCAATATAACTCAGATAGTATAGCATACATAATGTATACATCAGGCTCAACTGGGATTCCTAAGGGCATAAGAACAACCCATTATAATATTAGCAGAGTAGTTAAGTCTACCAATTACATTGATATTAATGAAAAGGATGTCATACTTCAGCTTTCCAATTACGCATTTGATGGTTCAACCTTTGATATTTTTGGTTCTTTACTTAATGGTGCAACACTAGTGCTTGGTAAAAAGGAAACCTTTATAGATGCGTATAAGCTCTCCGAGATTATAAAAAAGGAAAAGGTTACGGTATTCTTTATCACAACTGCATTGTTCAACACCCTTGTTGATTGTGAAGTGGAGTGCCTTAAAGGCGTAAGAAAGGTGCTTTTTGGAGGCGAAAGGGTTTCAGTTAAGCATGTAAAGAAGGCTTTAGATACTATAGGAAGTAATAAAATGCTTCACGTATATGGTCCTACGGAAACAACCGTTTTTGCAACTTACTACCCAATTAATGATATTGAAGAGTCTTTAGGTACAATACCTATTGGTAAGGCTATAGCTAATACAGAGCTGTATGTCTTAGATAATAATATGAGGCTTGTGCCAAAGGGCGTTCCTGGGGAGTTGTATATTGGTGGAGACGGCTTGGCACTAGGGTATTTGAACAGGGAAGAGCTAACAAATGAAAAATTCGTTGCAAACCCTTTTGCTACTGAGCAGAATCAGCTTTCTAAAGTACTCTATAAAACAGGCGATAGCGTCAGGTGGTTACAGGATAATAATATTGAATTTATTGATAGGCTTGATAACCAGATTAAATTAAGAGGCTTTAGAATTGAGCTTGGAGAAATAGAAGCAAAGCTGAAAGCATTTGATAAGATAAGTGAAGCCGTTACATTAGTCAGAGAAGATAAGAGCGGAGGTAAATACATTTGTGCATATATAGTAAACGATGGAAATGTTGATACAGAAGCACTCAGAAATTACCTTAGAAAAAGCTTGCCTGACTACATGGTTCCTACAAAAATAGTTTTTCTTGATGCAATGCCATTAAATGCAAATGGTAAGGTTGATAAAAAGGAATTACTAAAGAATGATGATGCTTTGGAATTGAGAGCCAGATTTGAAGCCCCTACAAATACAATTGAAGCAGAGCTGCAACGCATTTGGGAGGATGTGTTGAGTGTAGAGAACATTGGTATAAACGACAACTTCTATGAGCTAGGTGGTCACTCGCTAAAGGCAACAGTTATTGCATCTAAAATCCATAAGGCTTTAGAAGTAGAAATATCTATAGGAGAAATTTTTGCAAACCCAACAATAAAGGAGCTGGCAAGGGTAGTAGCAGTTTCTGATAAGAATTCAATATCAGAAATTGTTCCTGTAGGGTATAGGGAGTATTATAGTGTATCGTCAGCCCAAAAAAGGCTATATATTCAGGAGCAATCAGATAGTATTGGAACAAGCTATAATATGCCAATTGCATTAACGCTTGAAGGAGAGCTTGACGTTGATAAGCTGAGAAATGCTTTTTATGAATTAATAAATACTTATGAGGTTTTCAGAACTTCATTCCATATGGTTGAGGGTGAGATAGTACAGAAAATCCATAAGGAGGTCGCACGAGGTATTGACTATATTAGCTCTTATGATGCAGAACTGGATGGTTTGGTTAATGCCTTTATAAAGCCATTTGATTTAGGGGCAGCTCCGCTGATAAGGGGGCAAATCGTAAAGCTTGGCGAAAAGAGGTTTGCACTACTTATTGATATGCACCATATAATTTCAGATGGTGTGTCAATGCTAGTATTTATTAAGGAACTAGCAAGTCTATATGAAGGTCAGCAGACACCAGTGCTTAAGGTACAGTATAAGGATTATGTATGCTGGCTAAATGAATTTATTGTTAGTGAGGAGTTTAAGAAGCAGGAGAATTTCTGGTTAAACAAGTATTCAGGAGAAATCCCTGTATTAAATATGCCTCTTGATTATTCAAGACCTGATAAGAGAAGCTTCAAGGGAGATAGTGTTAGTTTTGCAATACAACCAAAGCTAGTGGAGGCTGTAAATGAGCTGTCCCAAAAAAGCAATGTGACATTGAATACCCTACTTGTTTGTAGCTATGCTATATTACTATCAAGATATTGTAGCCAGAATGAAATGGTTATTGGTTCATTAACTGCTGGTAGACGACATCCTGATGTTAATAATATGATGGGAATGTTCAATAATTTCTTACCATTAAGGATTAGCTTAGATAATAGTAATACGTTTACAAAACTAATTATATCTGCCAACAAAAACATTATGGATTTCTATGAAAATCAGGATTATCCTTTTGATATGCTAGTTGAGAATCTGTCTATAAATATGGATAAATCAAGAAACCCATTGTTTGATACAATGCTTATTCTTCACAACGAGCTTGATTCAATTGGTAGTCTGAGGTTTGGAAAGCTGGATATGGCTAATTATCCAATAGCTCATCAGACCTCAAAGCTTGATTTTAAATTGGATATATATAATGACAGTACTACTGGAAATCTGAATTGTATTTTAGAGTATAATACAGAGCTATTTAGAAAAGAGTCAATGCTAAGATTAGCTGAGCATTACTTGAATATATTAGAAGAGGTGGTTGATAAGCCTACCGTAAAGCTCTCAGAGATAGATATGCTGTCGGATATTGAAAAGGAATTAGTCCTAAAGCAATTCAATGATACTGCCATGGAATATCAAAAGGATAAAACTATTCATCAATTGTTTGAGGAGCAGGTAGAAAAGACGCCTTCAAGTATAGCTGCTATATTTAAGGGAGAGAGGCTTACCTATAAAGAATTAAATAGTAAGGCTAATCAATTAGCAAGGGTACTAAGAGAAAAGGGCGTTCAAAGGGATACTATTGTTGGGATAATCTCAGAGCGTTCACTTAGGTATAATGGCTATCGTAAAGTCCGGAGGAGCTTACCTACCTATCAGCCCTAATTACCCGCAGGATAGGATTGGCTTTATGCTAGCTGATAGTAATGCTACAATAGTGTTAACTCAAAAAAGATATACCGATATGGTTATAGAAGGAATTAGTATAATAGATATTGATGATGAGAAAAATTATACAGGTGATTCTAGTAATCTTAATAGTATCAGTACATCAAGGGATTTAGCGTATGTAATTTATACCTCTGGTTCTACGGGGCAGCCAAAGGGAGCTATGCTTGAGCATCATTCATTGGTAAACAGAATTAGCTGGATGCAAAGAATGTACCCTATTGGTGAAGGTGATACCATACTTCAAAAAACACCGTTTACCTTTGATGTATCTGTTTGGGAAATGTTTTGGTGGAGTATACAGGGGGCAAGAGTGTGCTTCTTAGAGCCAGATGGAGAAAAGGATCCAAGAGCTATAGTTGATGCTATAGAAGAAAATAGGGTAACGACAATGCATTTTGTGCCATCTATGCTTTCAGTATTTTTAGACTACATTGGTAGTGGAGTGGATATTCAAAAGCTTAGTAGCCTTAAACAGGTGTTTGCAAGTGGTGAGGCATTAAATGCAGTACAAGTTAGACGGTTTAACGAATTAATGAATAGGTCAAATGGTACAAAGCTTCATAATCTGTACGGACCTACAGAGGCGACCATAGATGTATCCTATTTTGGCTGTTCAGAAGGAGAAGCACCTGACATAATACCTATAGGTAAGCCGATAGACAATATTAAGCTTTATATATTGAATAAGGATAATATGCCATTACCAATAGGTGTGTCAGGTGAGCTTCATATTGCTGGAGTGGGCTTAGCAAGAGGGTACATTAATAGGGATGAGCTAACAAGAGAGAAATTTATAGAAAATCCATTTGCAAAGGGAGAGAAAATGTATAAGACTGGTGACCTAGCAAAGTGGATGCCTGACGGGAATATTGAGTTTTTAGGCAGAATTGATAATCAGGTAAAGGTTAGAGGCTTCAGAATTGAGCCAGGAGAGATTGAGAACCAGATTCTTATGCATAAAGACGTCAAGGAGGTTGCTGTAATACCACGTGACGATAATGAGGGTAATAAGTATTTATGTGCTTATATTGTTTCTGATATTGAGATAAGCTCATCTGAAATAAAGGAAGTAATATCGCAGGAGCTACCTGAGTATATGATACCTTCGTATTTTGTACAAATAGACAAGATGCCGTTATCACAAAATGGAAAGCTGGATAGAAAGGCTTTACCAGAACCAGAGGTGAAGGCAACAGCCATGCGAGAGTATGTAGCCCCAAATACTGATACAGAGGCAAGGCTTGCAAAGATTTGGGAAGGCATACTTGGCAGAGAACTAATAGGTATTAATGACAATTTCTTTGAGCTTGGAGGACATTCGTTAAGTGCCGCAAATCTAGCTCTTAAGATACATAAGGAGTTCAATACAAGCTTGATTTTACGAGATATATTTGATGCACAGACATTGAAGGAACTAGCTGTAACTATAGATACAACTGAGCAAAATGTCTTTACATCAATTGATAAAATTGATCTTAAGGAGTATCATCCGGTATCATCCTCACAGAAAAGATTATTTATTATTAATAAGCTGGAGGGGAAAAATACTACATATAATCTACCTTCTATGGTAATTATTGAAGGAGAAATAGATAAGGAGCATTTTGAGGGTGTATTCTTAAAGCTGATAATGAGGCATGAGGTATTGAGGACTACCTTTAAAATGATTGGTGATGATCCTGTACAAATAGTGCATGACGATACTGATTTTGAAATGGAGTATTATGAATGCAATGAGGCTGAGCTTAAGGAGGTTGCTGGCAAATTTATACGTCCATTTGACCTAAATAATGATCATCTGATTAGAGTTGCTTTGGTTAAATATGACCAGAACAAGCATTTATTAATGTTTGATTTGCATCATATTATTGCCGACGGTGTTTCCTCAGTTATTCTGGTTAAGGAGTTTGCAAAGTTGTATGCAGGTGAAGAGCTTCCTGAGCTTGCAATTCAGTTTAAGGATTTTGCAGCATGGCAGAATGAGCTTAATGAAGGTGAAGAGATTAAAAAACAACGTCAGTATTGGATTGATACCTTTAAGGGTACTATTCCGGTATTAAACATGCCTACTGACTATACAAGACCTTCAGTGCAAAGCAATGAGGGTGCTAGATTATCATTGAATATTGACACTCATATATATAACAAATTGAAAAGGTTTGCATTAGATAATGATGCTACCTTATACATTGTACTTTTGACGGTGTACAATACGCTATTATATAAATATTCAGGACAGGAGGATATTATAATAGGAACACCGACAGCAGGAAGACAGCATGCTGATGTAGAAAATGTAATTGGTATGTTTGTAAATACCCTTGCATTAAGAAATTATCCAGAGGGAAATAAAAGCTTTAAGTCCTTCCTTAACGAGGTAAGAGAAAATGCAATGATGGCTTATGAAAATCAGGATTACCAATTTGAAAAGCTTGTTGATGAGCTGGATATTCCTAGAGATATAAGCAGAAATCCGCTTTTTGATACTATGTTTGTATTACAGAATATGGGCATACCTGAAATGAATTTTGAAGGGCTAAAGTTCTTACCATTTGGATTCCAGAATAATGCTTCAAAATTTGATATAACCTTTGAGATAGTTGAAAATGTGGATAATATTAGTATTAATATTGAGTATTGCACAAAGCTTTTCAAAAGAGAAACCATTGAGAGACTGTCTCAGCACTATAAGGGTATTATTAATAGGGTGCTAGAAAACCCAGAGGTTAAGCTAAATAGCATTGATATGCTAACAGAGAGTGAAAGGCTTCAAATCCTAAATGACTTTAATAATACAAAGGCAGATTATCCTCATAGCATAACTATCCATGAGCTGTTTGAACAACAGGCTGAAAAGACTCCAGATAATGTAGCTGTAATGTTTAGGGCAGATAAATTAACATACAAGGAGTTGAATGAAAGGTCAAATCAGCTTGCGAGGAAATTACGGTTAAAGGGTGTTGCCAAAGATAGTATTGTTGGTATATTACTTGACCGCTCCTTAGAGATGAGTATTTCCTTGATGGCGACTATAAAGGCTGGTGGTGCATACCTACCAATAAGTCCTGATTATCCTGAGGATAGAATACAGTATATGCTTGAGGATAGCGGAGCAAAGATACTGCTTACCAATGAATGCTATAAAGAAAAAGTAGTAGGTATTATTGAGCGTATTGAAGCAATATATGTTGAAAACAGTGAATTGTATTCAGGCGATCCAAAAAACCTTGAGGTCATAAATGAGGCTACTGACTTAGCATATATTATCTATACATCAGGCTCAACAGGAAAACCAAAAGGGACAATGATAGAGCATTATTCGTTGGTTAACAGGCTTAACTGGATGCAAAGAAGGTATCCAATAGGTACGGGCGATATAATTCTTCAAAAAACGCCATATACCTTCGATGTATCGGTGTGGGAACAGTTTTGGTGGAGTATACAAGGGGCAAGTGTGTGTTTTCTAGAGCCAGGCGGGGAAAAGGATCCACAGATGATTGTTGATGCTATCGAAAAGCAAGGCATTACAACAATGCATTTTGTACCTTCTATGCTTAATGCTTTTCTAACGTATATTGAAAACGGTGTGGATTTAGAAAGGCTTTCTTGCTTGAAACAGGTATTTGCCAGTGGAGAGGCTTTAACATTACAGCATGTAAATAAATTTAACAAGCTTCTGTATAAGAATAATGGAACAAAGCTTCACAACCTTTATGGTCCAACAGAGGCTACCATCGATGTGTCATACTTTGATTGCTCAGTTGACAAGGAGCTTAATATTATACCTATAGGAAAGCCTATAGATAATATTAATCTATTTGTATTGAATAGTGATAATCTACTACAGCCAATTGGTGTTCCGGGAGAGCTACATATAGCAGGTGATGGACTTGCAAGAGGATATCTTAACAGAGAGGATTTGACGAAGGAAAGGTTTGTTGATAATCCATTTGCTTTAGGCGAAAGAATGTACAAAACAGGAGATTTGGCTAGATGGATGTCTGATGGTAACGTAGAATTCCTTGGTAGAATTGACAATCAGGTTAAGGTAAGGGGATTTAGAATAGAGCTTGGAGAAATAGAAGCACAATTGCTACGTCATGAGTCTATAGACGAGGTGGTTGTAACTGTCAGAGAGGACAGCGAGGGTACTAAGTATTTATGTGCATATTTTGTAGCTAAGGAGGCCTTGGCTGTTACAGAGTTAAGAGAGTTTTTATCACAAAACCTTCCAGATTATATGATACCATCATATTTTATCACACTTGAAGATATGCCTTTATCACCAAATGGCAAGGTTGACCGCAAGGCATTACCTGCACCTGAGGGAGAGGTTAATACAGGTAGAGAACATGTCGCTCCTACTAATGAAGTAGAGGAAAGGATACTGGCTATATGGAAAGAGGTTTTGGGTAAGGATCAGATTAGTATACATGACAAGTTCTTTGAGCTTGGAGGATATTCAATTCTATTAATAAAAATGCATGCAAAGGTGGATGAATTGTATCCCGGAAAAATAACCATTACTGATATGTTTGCTCATCCTACTATTTCACAGATTGCAGAATTTATTATGAAAGCAGGTGTTGGACAGGGGAAACAGATTAGCCTGCAAGAATTAGAGCTTCCTAAGGACTACTTTGTTGTTATAGAGAAGAGTAATAAAGAGACTAGCTTTAAATTAAACTTGGAAAGTGATATAATTGAAAGGATTAAGAGCTTAGCAGCGGAAAATAACAACAGTACCTTTAATGTTCTGCTTTCTGTATACAGCTATCTTTTATCTCAGATAACTGGTTTAGACAGGCTAAGTATAGAAATAACTCTGGATAGCATTGATGAATTGGCTCCTATAGATATTGAGTTTTCTAATATTGAGAAGTTTAATGATCTTATAGAGACAGTTTCAATGGTGAGAAAAGGTATTGATGAGCAAGCTGTATTTAATGTCAATGACATTACTATTTCTAAAAAGGAAACAGATACTATAATTCCACTAATGTATAAGGTGGGTTATATAAGTGATAGCTTTGATACACTTGCTGTTTTTGATATTGCATTTGAGCTTGATGATAGAAATGATAGTCTTGACTGTCTATTCAGGTTTAATGGTAAGCGATTGAATAAGGACAAGATGAAGGAGTTTGTTGGGCTGTATCTAAGGATATTAGAATTGTTTATAGAATCTATATAGTTAAACTTTTTAGAAAAAATCAAATCGGAGGGTTTTATGAGTAAGAAAAAGCTTTTTTGTTTTCCATATGCAGGTGGAAGTGCGTCAGTTTATTTGAAATGGAAAAGGCATTTAAGTCCCAATATTGAATTGCATCCTGTTGAATTGCCAGGAAGAGGCAGAAGACTTGCTGAGCCTTTATTAACATCAATGAATGATATTATTGATGATTTATATAACAATATAAAAAAGGATTTAGATAACGATTATATGTTTTTTGGGCATAGTATGGGGACAGCTATGATTTATGAGTTAATGGTAAGAATACATAAGGATAATAAAAATAAACCTCTATATATTTTTTTATCGGGTAGAAATCCCCCTCATTTTAAATCTACACACCATATATGTGACCTCCCCGATAAAGATTTTATTGAGGAAATAAAGGATGTCGGAGGAACACCAGCTGGCTTTTTTGAGAATAAAGAGCTTTTGGAGGTCTTTTTACCAATTCTTAAAGCGGATTATAAGGCTATCGAGAATTATGAGATTAGCCAGCATGATTGTAAGTGGGATGTTAATTTAGCGGTTTTTAATGGGATTCTTGATGAGTATACATCAGATGAAGACCTTAGAAAATGGGGTGATTACACCACAGCACAATGTGAGCTCTTTAATTATGAGGGTGGACATTTTTTTATAAATGATAAGTATTTAGAAATTATAGATATAATTAATAAAAAATGCTTATCGGTTTAATTGTCAGAAAAGCAGTATAAGTAATCACAATACGCTAATAATACCTATAAGAGAAATTCTGTAGTTATTAATTAGAACAGGAAGTGGTTGTTTGAAGCTTGAGAATAAAGTATATTTTGATGTCGACAAGACTAAGAATAATAAAGAGAAAAAGGATATTGTAAATAGTGAGTGTGATGTACAAGAGGAAAGTGGATGTAGCTGTAATACGGATGAACAACAAAAGGCAGAAAATCTGAAGGAGCTTGGTAATTCACGTATTCCTAATGCAAAGAGTAATATTCATTGCCTGACAATTATAGGTCAGATAGAGGGGCATATGATATTACCGCCACAGAACAAGACCACAAAGTATGAGCATATAATTCCACAATTAGTTGCGATAGAAGAGGATGACGAGATTGAAGGAGTAATACTGATACTGAATACGGTTGGTGGAGATGTTGAGGCAGGCTTAGCTATAGCTGAAATGATATCCAGCCTGTCAAAGCCAACTGTGTCTCTTGTTCTGGGGGGAGGTCATAGCATAGGTGTTCCTATGGCTGTTTCTGCAAAGCATTCCTTTATAGCACCCTCAGCTACTATGACTATACATCCTCTTAGAATGAATGGTATGGTTATAGGTGTTCCTCAGACATATGAGTATTTTAACAGAATGCAGGAGCGGGTGGTGGATTTTGTATCAAAGAATTGCTCAATTTCTAAGGAAACGTTCAGGGAGCTTATGCTTAAGACAGGTGAGCTTGCAAATGATGTCGGAACAGTTCTTTTTGGTGAGGAGGCAGTCCAATATGGTATAATTAATGAAACGGGTGGATTAGCAGAGGCACTTAAAAAGCTATATAAAATGATAGAGGAGAAAAAGGGATGATACATTCTATAGTACCTATTGAAGCTGTTTTTAGTAACAATAATAATTGTAGTAGTATTAATAGTTTGAGTAACTTATATGATAATCAGAGCGTTTTTGAGTACAAAGAGATTATTTATGAAGGAGAAAGGGTTCAGGTTACCATAATGGAGGATGGGCGTGGAGTGATACAACGCGTAATAAGCTCAAATCCAGGGGTTTATATGAATAAGAATTTGCAACCAGGACAAATGATTAATTTGACAAAAAATTCACAAACATATTGACTTTTTCATATATTATTCATATAATTATATATGAAAGTATAGTTTCGGATGAATGTTGAGGGAGAGCGATGACGTATGTTATCCACCGAAGGAGTAGCACTCTCAGGTATCCTAGACCTTAACAGGACGAACCTCTGGAGAGACCTATCACGGCGCCGAAGGGGCAAAGGCTAGCAATAGCTATAATCTCTCAGGCAAAAGGACAGAGTGATGCTGTAGTACTATTTTGTTACAGTTTTTCAGAGGTCAAATTGCTTTTGTTAGTAGTTTGATTTTTTTTATTTATAAAGCAATGCATACCTTAGTATACAATTTCCTAATGTGGGGTTATTGTATTGTATGGATTAGTTAAGTTTAATGAGGAGGGGTTTATAATGGCAAGAATAATTGTAGCTGACAAGATGGAGATGGATGGAATTAATTATTTAAGAGAAAAGGGCTTTGAGGTTGATACTCCGTTTGGAATATCGAAGGAAGAGCTTCTAAATGTTATAGAACAGTATGATGCAATTATTGTAAGAAGTGCAACAAAGGTTACTAAGGAAGTTATAGAGCGTGGAAAGAACTTGAAGGTTGCAGGGCGTGCAGGTAATGGAATAGATAATATAGATGTAGCTGAGTGTACCCAAAGGGGTATTGCAGTAGTTAATACACCTACTGGTAATACCATGGCGGCGGCTGAAATGGGTGTTGCTTTAGCCTGTGCTATGTTCAGGAATATTCCTCAGGCATATCATGCAGGTAAGAATAATGATTTCAGAAGATCCAAATTTGTAGGAGAAGAGCTTGAGGACAAGACAGTAGGAATTATAGGGCTTGGCAGGATTGGAACTATTGTGGCACGCAAACTTAAGGGTCTTGGTATGAATGTTATTGGATTTGACCCATTCCTGACAGAGGAAAGGGCTACTCAATTAGAAATAAAAAAATGTGAGAGTATAGATGAAATGTTGCCACAGGTAGACCTAATTACACTACATATTCCTAAGAGTCCTGAAAATCAAGGGCTTATTGGAGAAAAGGAATTAAAGCTGTGCAAGAAGGGTGTAAGAATAGTTAATGTTGCTCGTGGCGGAATGATTGATGAGAAGGCTTTATATAATGCTATAAAGGAAGGTCATGTTGCAGGAGCGGCGTTGGATGTACAGGAGGTTGAGCCTAATTTTAGTAAATCCCCTGAGGAGCAGGATTACAAAAACTGCTTGCTGGAGCTGGATAATGTAATTTTAACACCGCATCTTGGTGCATCTACTAAGGAAGCTAGCTATAATGTAAGCATTGGAGTTGCAAAGCTGGTAGAGGGTGTTTTGAATGGTGAGCTTGTGCCTGCTGTTAATATGCCTCCTATAGAGGGTGATGTAAAATCAATAAAGCCATATACTGAATTAGCTGAGATTTTAGGAAAGATATACTATCAGGTAGAAAAGGAAACAGTCAATAAGATTGAGGTAATTTATAGAGGGGATATTGCAAATAAGCCAACAAAGCCAATAACCCTGTCAGCAGTGAAGGGCTTCTTGTCTGTAACAGGTGCAAGCGACGTGAATTATATTAATGCTGAAATGATTCTTAAGGAAAGAGGCGTTGAGCTAGTAACTACCAAGAGTGCTGAGCATGAGAAATATACAAATATGCTCACTATTAAGTTTTATACTAAGAGTGGGGAACGCTCTGTTTCAGGTACTATTTTTGCAAAGGATTCAATTAGAATTGTAGATTTCTTTGGCTATAAGCTGGACTTTGAGCCTACACCATATGTTGTTGCTGTTCAGAATATAGATAAGCCAGGTATAATAGGTCTTATTGGAACATTATTCGGGAAGAATGGTATTAATATTGCTGCTATGCAATGGAGTAGAAGTAATAAGGGTGAGAAGGCAGTTTCCTTTGTTAGTGTGGATGGTCCAGTCTCTGATGATGTTATTAAGCAGGTAAGTGAGAGTGAGGGCATAATAAAGGTAGCTAGGATATTCTTTTAATTTATGAATATTTAAAGCTTTTTTCATAAACCATAACAACACGTTAATTATACAAATAATATAGTTAGGCCTTTGGTATTTCAATAGATACTAGAGAAGTTTACTACATTAAGAAATACTAAGCATCTAAAAATTCACCGTAGCTATCCCACTGAATTGTCATCGGTGGCTCAGTAGCGTACAAAAATCATCCTGATTTTTGTACGCTACTATGAATTTTTAGATGCATATTTATTGTTCAAAACGTTCACATATGAAAAGTTACAGAATTTTTATCTAGATTATCTAATTAGCAAACGACACATTTCTTATTTAGAATAAAATGACTAATAATAATTCATTTTTTATAATAAAAATGATATAATAAATTTAGTATTAAAGGGGATAGTGATGGATAAAATTTGTAATGAGTACATAAATAATGAATATGATAAAACTTATAAGTCTTTTTTAGAGAATAAAGAAGAGTTTTTCGAGTTTTTACAGGATTTTGTTAACGCAGAATGGGTAAAAGAAATTGATAAGGAAAGTCTTGAGTTACAGAAAAATTCTTTTATAAGAAAAGACTACAAGGATAAGGAATCAGATATTATATATTGTGCTAAAATTAAGGATACTGATATATATTTCTATGTCCTATTGGAATTGCAGTCAACGGTTGATTACAGAATGCCATTAAGGCTGTTACAGTATATGGTAGAGCTTTGGAACTATATTGTAGAGAAAAAGGAAGATAAAAAGATAGTAAGTAAAAAGGGTTATAGGTTACCAGCAATAATTCCTATGGTGCTATATAATGGTAAGAATAGTTGGACAGCTGAGACTTCATTTGGGAAATATCAAGCTGGATATGAATTTTTTGAGGAATATATTGTGAATTTCAAATATTTAGTATTTGACATTAATAGGTATGATGATATTGAATTAGAACAAGTAAGCTCATTAATTTCTACAATATTTTCTTTAGATAAAGGAATGCAGATGTCTCCTGAAGAGTTTATTAGAAGGATGAAAAGACGTATAGATAATATTTCGAATTATACACCCGAGCAATGGAACAGGTTTAAATACTGGATTGAGATTTTAATAGCACCAAAAATACCAGATGAACACAGGCTGGAATTTGAAAAACTAATAAATAATATAAAGGCAAATGAGGTGGGAAATATGGTGATGAATATAGAAAAGAATATTAATAGATGGTTCAATGAAGCAGAACAAAAAGGTATTAGACTAGGAAAAGAACAAGGGTTAGAACAAGGGTTAGAACAAGGGTTAGAACAAGGCTTAGAACAAGGCTTAGAACAAGCTATAGCGTCCCTATTGAAAAAAGGAAAATCATATGAAGAGGCATGCGATTTAATAGACCTACCACAAACGTTGAAAGAAAAATTCAAGATAAAATTTATTAACCACTAATTATGTAATAATCTATATTTACTAATATAGATTTATTTGTAGAGGAGGATTTTTATATGAAAAGATATGTTATTAATGCATAGCAAAGGCTATTGCATTTGAGTAAATTTTTTAAAATAGCCTTTGCAAATCCTAAAGTAATTTATTAGGAGGAGCATTATGAGCTATAATAAGGCAATTCAATTATTGCCAAATGATTTGATAAAGCAAATTCAAGAGTATATTGATGGTGAATATATTTACATCCCTAGGAAAAATGAAAATAAGAAGCATTGGGGAGAGGGGACAAGCATAAAAGATGAATTAAATAAAAGGAATTTAAAGATTTATAGAGATTATTTATCAGGAGTAAATATTATTTCACTTGCGGGTAAGTATTATTTATCATCAAAGAGTATCCAAAGGATTCTACTAAAGGAAAAAAAGAAATATAAGTAATATAAGTTATATTTTTATTTTAAGCGATAGTATGTAGTAACAATAATATACTTCTTGTAATAGTAAAAGAATAAGTCAATGTGGTTAAAACTGCATTGGCTTATTTTTCTTTCATAAAAGAAAATGAGGTTTATTTAGGTATATTATTGAATTAAAATATTAAAAGTAAACACTAAATAATAAGGAGGCTTTTAAATGAGAAAATTTGTTTTTAATGCATAGCAGAGGCTATAGCATTGTGGTAAAAGTATTAATGAGATAGCCTTTGCAAATCCTGAGGACACAAATTTAAGGAGATGCAAGAATGAGCTATTTAAACAAGTTTAAGTGGGAAATACTCCCTAAAAATTTTCCTATAGTAAGAAGAAATTGTACTAAATGCGGAAAGAAAAAAGAGTTTGTTAATACAAAGAAATTCAGAGTAAATGCAAATGGAAATTATATTGATGTCTGGTTAATCTTCCAATGTAATAAATGTAAATCTACTTGGAATTTGGCGATATATGAAAGGGTAAGACCAGAGGAGATTAAAAAAGAAGAGTATAATAAATTTCTTAGTAATAGTATAGAACTAGTAAGGCATTATGCTTTTAATATGGATATTTATAGTATGAACAAAGCTGAAACAGTACTAGAATCTATAGATTATGATGTTAATAGTAAAGAAAGTACTGATTTATGTCAAAAGGAAAACGCAAAGGAAATTGAAATTATTTGCAAGTATCCAATACGGATACGTATGGAAAAATTATTAGCAGAGCAATTAAAATTGTCCAGAAGTCAGGTTAAGCGAATGTGTCAAGTAGGGAATATCTATACACTTGATAACCAGAACCTAATAAAAATTAAGGATGGTACTAAAATATACTTAGATAATTATTTATAAGTTCATTATTTAGGGGGATGAGTGGGGGCAAATAGATTATATTATGAAAGCTCACTCATTCCGCTTTTAGCATTTACTAAATCCATTTCCTGTAGCTGTTTTCTTCTTTCCAGCATATCTACAAATGCCTCGAGTCTTGTCTGATAACCAGCTTCGCCTGTCATCTCATCAACTATAAGAGTCATTATAGGCAGGTCATATCTTTTCTGTATTTCGCTGAAGGTAGCCTGAGCAATTATTTCCGGCATACAGGTCAGGGGGTAAATCTGTATCACACCATCAAACTTTCCCTTTGCACCGATTGTGTCAGCAATGGTTTCAATACCATGACCACCGACATCATCTACTTTGATAAATTCTCTTGCAGCTAATCGTGGCTTGTTTTTGAGCCTTATTGGGGATAGCTTCTTTAAAAAGTGTTCTACAACCCAGAATTTTACGCTAATGTGATTATGAACCTCTACCCCTAGGTTGCCTAGCTTTTTTACTGCCTCAAGGTTAGCAAAGGGCTCAAGCAGTGTATAGATTTCGCCTACAAGTGCAACCTTTAGTGGAATGAAATCCTTTTTTAGCTCTACCTTTTTTAATTCTGCTTTTGTTTTTTTAATAAGCCTTTTTATGCTTGAATATCCCCTTGTATCCCTGAGTTTCTTGTGAAAAATACCCATTATTATGTCGGTTTTTCCATTTTGCTTTTCACGACATCTTGTATAATTTGAAAAATCGTATAGGGCTTCAGTGAAAAAAACTGTTTTTATAGCTAGTATTATACTTTTTACTATTGTAAACATACTCTTACCCTTAGTTAAAGGCTTTAGCTTATCAATCATGTCCTTGAAGCTCATTTCACCTAACTCTAAAAAAACAAAATTTACATCATAGCCGAGGTCATTAATTATAACTCTTTGTAAATCCCCATAGTAGCCAAGTCTGCACTGGCCACAGCCCCCACCAAATAAAACAGTATCAGCACCGTTTTGTATGCCATAAAGCATATCCCCCAATATTGTTTTAAATGGGAGACAAATAGACTCTGGGGAGTGAGGAGAGCCATACGCCAAGGTTTTTTTATTACATTCAGGAGAAATCACATAATCTATTCCTATGGTGTCTAATAAAACCTTTACTGAGATATACATGTTGCCCATATGTGGAAAAGTTAGTTTCATTATTAATCATTCCTTTCTTTCTTCAGGCACAAATCTAAGTCGAAAGAAAATTGTATATTTATACCCTCTCTATTTAAACATTTTATTAGGTATTTTTTTCAACTTTATTATTCCTTCCAAGTGATAGCTAATCGCATATATAGTTTTAATTAGCTTATCATATCTAAAAATGCTTCTAGTCTAGTATCAAAGCCTGCTTCGCCAGAGTGTTCATCTACTGTAAGCTTTAAAAAGGGCATAGTACTCTCTTTTTTTATACGTCTTTCAATAAACTCAATAATTAATGAGTCTAAGCCGCAAGCAAAAGGAGTCAAATATATCATGCCGCTAATGCTTTTGTTTTTTGTATATGCAAAACAGCTTCCTAGGTTATCAAGTCCTATCTCCCAAAAAACCTTATCCTGAAAGGGAAAAGCATTTTCTCTTTTTGTATTATAATCGAGATTTTTAGAGGTTAGTACCCTTATTTTTCTGTCGTTCAGCTTTTTTATCAAATTCATGCTTAAATATCTGTCATATATCATATATGGATGACCAAGAACTACTATATTATGACTATAGCCTTCTTCTGAGCTACTGCTACCATGAATAGCTTTCTCATCTTTTTTTATAGAGGCATTATGGGTATCAAGTGCTTTAATAAAAGCCGTTGCAACCTCCTTAATATCAATATTTAAATGAAAGGCAATATCCTTTAAGCTATCAACGGTAATATTAACTGCCTTATCTAAATGTAAGCGAACCTCAATTACCCTAATATCCTTTCCTATGTTTAATGGAGCAATATCAGGAATTCCACAAAATTGAGGACAGGTGTATTCATTCTTATTTAAGCTCATGTATCTTGGGATGAATATTATATCAGCTTTATCTGCTAAATAATGAACATGACCATGGAAAATTTTAATGGGCAAGCAATTTTCATTTCCACAAAGCTTAATTCCATTATTCATAATTTCTATATTTGTATCCTCTGATAGTATAACTCTACAACCTAAATTCTTAAAAAAGCTTTCCCAAAGCAGATTGTGTTGAAAATAAAAGAGTGCCTTTGGTATGCCTATAACCAAACCAGTATCTTCTTTTTTTATAACATTCATTTGCGTACCACTCCAGTTATGTTTTGTTAATTTGTAAGCGTTTTCAAAACTTCTAATTTGATAAAAAATCATTTAAGTTTTAAAAATCGCCAAGACGAAATGTCTTGGAAACCGCTTACAGGCGTTATTTGTGCCCTAGGCATGGGGGAGTTAATATGTTAGTTCATTCACTAACCGTCGTTTAGAGTATATTGCGTTGTTGTATGTTTATACGCTATTTTGCGTTGTATTGAATAAATATACGTAAATACAGCACTTATTGTGTGTAAACTTGCATAGATATGTATCAACGCAAAAAGCTTGTTAAGCTATACGGCTTGTATTAATTGTGACCATTTGCCACATCTATCCCCCCAGCGTGCAATACATTTATTGTTTGCTAGTATTTCTATTATTTCGCACTGGTTAGAACAGCTATTACACTCAATACTTTTGGCAGAATAACTGTTATTAATAGAATTAAAACCATAAAATTTTGTTTGGGCATTAGAGCTCTGTATTTTTTCCTTAGCTATTAAAGCTGCTCCGTATGCCCCCATAACATCATAGTATTCAGGGATAATAATCTTTTTGTTTAATTCTCTTTCAAAAGCTGCTACTATACCTACATTTGCAGCTACACCACCTTGGAATAATATAGGTTCCATTATTTCCTTGCCTTTGGCAAGATTATTCAGATAATTTCTTACTAAGGCCTCGCATAGACCATTAATAATATCCTCAAGCTTATGTCCTGTTTGCTGCTTGTGTATCATATCAGATTCTGCAAACACTGCACATCTTCCCGCGATACGTACTGGTGAAGCTGCTTTAAGTGCATAGGCACCGAATTCTTCAATTGGTATTTCAAGTCTTGCTGCCTGCCTATCCAAAAATGAGCCTGTTCCAGCTGCACAAACAGTATTCATAGCAAAGTCGCTAACAACACCATTGTGTAAAAAAATGATTTTAGAATCCTGACCTCCAATTTCTAAAATCGTTCTTACATCAGGAACATACTTTTGAGCGGCTACAGAGTGTGCAGTTATCTCGTTCTTAATTATATCTGCACCTACTATTACACCTGCAAGCTGTCTTCCACTGCCTGTAGTCCCTACTCCTTTAACGTTAATACTAGAGCTATATTTATTTGATATTTTTTGCATTCCGCTGATTAGAACGTTAATTGGCTTTCCGCTTGTGCGTAAATAAAGCTTTTCAATTATAGTACCACTTTCGTCTATTAGAACAATATTTGTACTGACTGAACCAACATCAATACCTAAAAAGCATTCAGATTTACTCAAAATAATCTTCCTTTCATTTTACATTTATTCTACTATGGAGGCTACAGCTTGATATAAATGAAAATATATCAAGGATAGTTTGACCCTATTTTCAATTATTTATTAATATTAATAAAAAAAATTACTTTAAACTTGAAAATCCCTTGCTATAACTTCTCAAATATGCTATAATTCTATGCGGTAAAATACACACGTAGCTTAATCAAAGGAAGTGTGCTTTGGCTAAATATAGTTAAGGTTTTCTGATGAAATGAGGGCTTCGGAGGTATAACGAAATGGAGGATTATTAAAATGGCAGTTATTTCAATGAAACAGCTTTTAGAAGCTGGTGTTCACTTTGGACACCAAACAAGAAGATGGAATCCTAAGATGGCTGAGTACATCTTCACAGAGAGAAATGGAATTTATATTATTGATTTGCAGAAGACTGTAAAGAAGGTTGATGAAGCTTATTTCTTTATCAGAGATATTGCGATGGAGGGCGGAGATGTTCTCTTTGTTGGAACTAAGAAGCAGGCTCAGGACGCAGTTAAGGAAGAAGCAGAAAGATGTGAGCAATTCTTTGTAAACAATAGATGGTTGGGTGGAATGTTAACAAACTTTAAGACAATTCAAAAAAGAATTGACAGGTTAAAAGAATTGACAAACATGGAAGAAGAAGGTGTATTCAAGGTTCTTCCTAAAAAAGAGGTAATAAAGCTTAAGTTAGAAATGGAAAAGCTAGAAAAGAATCTTGGCGGTATAAAGAATATGAAAAAGCTACCTAAGGTTCTGTTCGTTGTAGACCCAAGAAAAGAAAGAATAGCAATAATGGAAGCTAAAATACTCGGTATACCAGTAGTAGCTATAGTAGATACTAACTGTGACCCTGATGATGTGGATTGTGTAATCCCAGGTAATGACGATGCTATAAGAGCAGTAAAGCTTATTTCTGCAAAAATGGCAGACGCTGTAATTGAAGCTAGACAGGGCGAACAAATGAGCGACACTAGTTCAGGTGATAATGAAAACAGTAGTGAAGTAGCGTCACTTGACAGTGCAGATATGGAGGATATCTCTGATTCTGACGAGGCAGTTAATGAATAATGAGCTTCATTGTATATTTGAAGGGTTGATTATTAGTTTTATCGCAGGATAGAGAATTATATATGTTTGGAGGAAAATTACATGATAAGTGCAAATATGGTTAAAGAACTTCGTGAAAGAACTGGAGCCGGAATGATGGATTGTAAGAAGGCTCTTGTTGAAACTAATGGAGATTTTGACAAGGCTATGGATTATCTAAGAGAAAAGGGTCTGGCAGCAGCAGCAAAGAAGGCATCTAGAATAGCAGCTGAAGGAATTGTTGAGGCATATATTCATGGTAATGGCAGAATTGGCGTCTTGTTAGAAGTAAATATAGAGACTGACTTTGCTGCTAACAACGAAGATTTCAGGGCATTTGTTAAGGATGTTGCAATGCAGATTGCCGCAAGCAAACCTACTTATGTAAGCAGAGAAGAGGTTCCAGCTGATGTTTTAGAAAAAGAAAAGGAAATTCTAAAGGCTCAGGCTTTAAATGAGGGTAAGCCTGAGAGTATAGTTGACAAAATGATAGTTGGTAGAATTGAAAAATTCTATAAGGAAATATGCTTATTGGAGCAACCTTTTGTTAAGGATCCTGATAAGTCAATTAAGGATTTATTAACAGAAAAGATTGCTACAATTGGTGAAAATATAAATATCAGAAGGTTTGTTAGATTTGAAAGAGGCGAAGGTCTTGAAAAGAGATCAGAAAATTTTGCCGAAGAAGTTATGAAGCAAATGAAATAAATTGTATTTAAAGTAAAGGGGACATTTCTGATGGATGTCCCTTTTATTGTGTAGTTTTTGACAACGCAAAAAGCTTACATTTAAACTTTTTATAACTGAGTATGAAAATAAACTAATATAATATTGTATGTTATAAGAAATTAGTATATAATATTTACTGGCAAAGGGGTAAATTTGATGGAAGAATTTAAGTACAAAAGGGTATTAATAAAAATTAGTGGAGAGGCTCTTGCTGGAGATAAGCATTCTGGTCTAAATCAGAGTGTTTTAGTTGGTATTTCCCAAATGATAAAGGAGGTCTATGACAAAGGCATAGAAATGGCTATTGTTGTAGGTGGTGGAAACTTTTGGAGAGGGCGTACCAGCCAAGGAATGGATAGAACTACAGCTGATCACATCGGTATGTTAGCTACAGTCATGAATTCACTCGCACTTAAGGATGCCTTTGAAGCACAGGGGATTCCTACAAGAGTACAATCAGCAATTGATATGAGCAGAATAGCAGAGCCTTATATTAGAGGTAGGGCTATTAGGCATCTTGAAAAAAAGCGTGTAGTTATATTTGGTTGTGGTACTGGAAATCCGTTTTTCTCTACAGATACAGCAGCTGCTTTAAGAGCAGCTGAGATAGATGCAGAAGCTATTTTATTAGCTAAGAAAATAGATGCTGTATATGATAGTGACCCTGAAAAAAATCCTGATGCTAAAAAATACAAGCAGATTTCATTTGGGGAAATACTAAACAAACAGCTTGGTGTCATGGATCTTACAGCGGCTTCGCTTTGTATGGATAATGATATACCTGTTATAGTTTTTGGAATTAAAAATCCTCAAAACGTAATGAGTGTATTGAAGGGTGAAAATGTAGGTACTGTTATAAAAAGAAATATTGAAACAATATAGAAATAATAAATCGTACTTTTTTAGTTAAGCTTCATAATAACAAGATTTTTGCGTTGTTATATTTATGCAAAATTATACTCAAAAAGTGCGGTGTTTTCGTATATTTATTCAGAACAACGCAAAATAACGTATAAATATACAACAACCCAATATAAACGCTTACATAATAACTATGGATACTTGTAGCATAAACTGTAATATGGTATGATAATACTGGATATATTTAAGAATGACTGCTATACAAATAATTAATTGATATAGAAATTTTAATAGTATAAACAAATAATATTGGAGGTTATTTTATGTCAGCTGAAAGATTGTCTGAATATCGATCTAAAATGCAAAAAACAGTAAAGGTTCTATCAAATGAGTTACTAACAATACGTGCTGGTAGAGCTAACCCTGCACTTTTAGATAGAGTTACAGTAGAATATTATGGTGCACAGTCACCTCTTAACCAAGTCGCAAATATAGCTGTTCCTGAAGCAAGAATGATTACCATTCAGCCTTGGGACTCAAAGCTGTTAGGAGAAATAGAAAGGGCAATACTAAAATCTGATTTAGGCATTACTCCTAATAGTGACGGTAAGACTATAAGGTTAATATTTCCTGCGTTAACAGAAGAGAGAAGAAAAGATTTGACAAAAGAAGTAAAAAAATATGGCGAGAATGCCAAGGTTGCTGTTAGAGCTATTCGCAGAGATGCTGTTGACCATTTTAAAGGACTTCAAAAGAACTCTGAGATAACAGAGGACGATTTAAAGGATATAGAAAAAAATATACAGAAGTTGACAGATGAATTTATTAAGGAAATAGATGACCATGTTGAATACAAGGTTCAGGAGATAATGGAAGTATAAGCATGTATTATTACCTAAGCAATTGACCCGGATATACTTCCGGGTTTTTTAATTTATGCTAATGCTAAACGCAAATGTTAACCTTGTTGGCTTAGAAACCGCTTACAGGCGTTATTTGTGTCGCAGGCATGGGTGGGTTAATATGTATTCATAAATATATAGGGGTTTAATGGAGAATTGAATGAATATAACTGAGATTAAAGAGATTGTTAAAAAAAATGGTTATAAAAGAGAGAAAAAAGAGTACAAAATATTTATTGATGGGACTTACTACTTTACTCTAGATGAGGACGTATATTTATCTGAAGCAATCTATGAGGCTACAGAGATATCCCTTGAAAGGGTTGAATATATAAGGCAGAATATAGTTAAAAGAGCGGCTAAAACCAAAGCACTTAATAGTCTTTGTTTGAAATATTGCACATCTGTGCAGATAAAGGAAAAATTAGCATCTGAGGGTTACACTGAGGATATTAGTGTTGAAGTAATAAATGAATTAAAGGGAATGGGTTATATAAATGACAGGCTATTTGCTCAAAAGTATATTTCTGATAGGCTTAAATTAAAGCCAAAGTCAAAAAAAGCGTTAACGCATGAATTACATGAAAAAGGTGTAGCTTGGGATATTATTAATGAGGTTCTGGACGATTATGAAATGGATGAGACAGATATAGCACTTAGACTGGTTAGGAAAAAATTTGGTAAATATAAAATTGATCAAAAAATAAAAAGAAAGATCTACTCTTTTTTATTGCATAGAGGTTTTAGTATAGAGGTTTTTAATAAGGTTATTGCTGACTTTAATAAAAATTAATGTATTTAGTATAAATATGTAAAGACAAAAAGCTTAATTGACAATGCTACTTAATTTGTGTAGAATTTTAACTAGGCTAATAGAGGTGTAAAATAATTAGTGTGAGGTAAAAAGTATGAAAGGAACAGAGGTTTTAGTAGAAATATGTAGGAAAGGTGTTACTCTTCCAGAATACAAAAATGAATGGGACGCAGGTATGGATGTTTGCTCAGCAGAAGAGGTTATAATTGGACCTGGGGAGACCATTGTAATACCGACCGGATTAAAGTTTGCAATACCCGAAGGATATGAGATTCAAGTTAGGCCAAGAAGCGGAATTACCTTAAAGACACCTTTGAGAATATCTAATTCACCAGGTACAATTGATAGTGGTTATAGGGATGAATTGGGTATAATAATGACAAATATATCTGAGGTTTGTAGCTATGATGAAGAAACACTATTGCCATTAGATTCACATGGCAATAGAAAGGGAATATATAAGATTGAAAAAGGCGATAGAATCGCACAGATAGTGCTACAACAGGTGCCTAGAATCCAGTTTAAGCAAGTTGATAGTGTTGCTGATTACGGAAATAATAGAGGCGGTGGCTTTGGTTCAACAGGTATATAGAGTAGATTACATAAGATGAAATGTCTTTGAAATCGCTTGAAAGCAGCTTACAGTAGTTATTTGTACCGCAGGCGTGATGGAGATAATATGAATAAAATTAAAGCACTAATTGAAGAGCTAGAAAATAAAGACTTTAGAAAACGACTTGAAGCAATAAAAGCACTTACAGCATATTTGAATGAGGGGATAATAAAAAAGCCAAAGGCTACCACTTTGGTAAATAATCATGTGCATACAAAGTATTCATTTTCCCCTTATTCGCCTGCTAATGCAGTATGGCAGGCATACATGGCTGGTCTTCAAACAGTGGGAATGGTTGATCATGACTCAATAAATGGTGCACAGGAGTTTGTTGAGGCAGGAAAACTTATTGGAATTGCGACAACTATTGGTATAGAAATGAGAGCAGATTTTTCTTCTACTGGACTAAATGGTAAGAAAATTAACAACCCTGATCAAAAATCAATAGCCTATATTATAGTTCATGGTATTCCACATACAATGATAGAACAAGTTAGGACATTTTTTCTTCCATACTCAGCCGCTAGAAATAGTAGGAATAGAAGCATGGTAAATAGGATTAATCAATATCTATGTTCGTTGGGAATAGTCCTTGATTTTGAAAAGGATGTTATTCCAATATCCTATAGCAAATATGGAGGTGCTATAACAGAGAGACATTTGCTATATGCACTTGCAGTTAAACTAGTGGATAGATTCGGTAAAGGTTTTGATTTAATAAATGTATTAAAAAATAAGCTGAGTATACACATAAGTGATAACGTAAGAACGTACTTAGAGGACGTTGGAAATCCATATTACTATTATGATATTCTGGGAGCATTAAAAAGTGATTTACTAGAGCAGTTCTACATTGATGCTGATGAAGAGTGTCCTGATATAAGGGATGTTATAAGCTTTGTAAATAAAATTGGAGCAATTTCAACATATGCGTATTTAGGTGATGTGGATATTTCAGTAACTGGAGATAAAAAAACACAAAAATTTGAAGATGATTACTTGGACGAGCTGTTCAAGGTTATTTCTGAATTAGGGTTTAATGCGGTAACATATGCACCATCAAGAAATACTACTGCACAAATAAACCGAGTTATTAAGCTGTGTAATAAGCACGGTTTATTCCAGATTAGTGGTGAGGATATTAACTCTCCACGGCAACCATTTACTTGCTCAGCACTCGAGAAGCCAGAATTTAAATATCTCGTAGATGCGACATGGGCACTTGTTGGTCATGAAAAGGCGGCTACTGAGGATATTAGTAGGGGAATGTTTGCACCTCAAACTAATTCTAGGTATATTAGCATAAATGAAAGAATCAGAGTTTACAGTGAAATTGGAAAGGGTTAAGATAGTTAGCATGAGTAAAAGGAGCTAGTATAGAGTTGCAGTATGTGGTATTAATTTACAGATAAATTTACCTAAATACATTTGTAGGTTTAAAATCATTGTGATATAATAATTACCTAAATTATTTTATTGCAAGTCTATAGACAAGCATGCCTGAAAGGAAGAGATTATAATGAGTGAAGAACAAGATAATTTAATTGTTTTGACAGATGAACAGGGAAATGAGGTTGAGTTTGAACATATTGATTCGTTAGAGTATGAGGGAAAACACTACGCACTTTTGCTTCCTACAGGTCAGGAAGGAGAAGAGCAGGATGCAGTTGTTCTAGCTATTGAGAATATTGATGGTGAGGATGTACTAGTATTACCAGAGGATGAGTCAGTATTAGACACTGTGTTTGAGTTATTTAAACAGAATTTAGACGAGGAGTTTGATTTTGAAGAGTAAGATAACCAAATACAACTAGTATCAAGTATGATTTCGTAAAAATATGTATAAAAGACTGGATACAAAGTTAGGTAAAGAGTGCTTTATGAAATCATGGAGCTATGAGTGATATTATCTGGGGGTTGATTATTTTTGAAGAGAGTATTATGTATATTTGTTTTAATGGTTTTGCTTTTAGGCACATATGGTTGCAATAAGACAAAGCCAACAGTAACTGATAAAGAAAATATTCCTGAAGGTGCGACTTCAAATAATAGCACAGATATTAAGGTGATTGAAAAAGAAGGCTTTGTTACACCATCGCCAATGCCTACTCAAGAGGTGAAACAGGAAGATAATCCACAGTTTATAAAGGATTTTGTTTTTCCTGACGAAGGTGTAAGACCTTATGCTGTAATGATAGATAACGATAATAGTGGTAATAGAATCCTACCTCAGGGTGGAATAAAACAGGCTCAGCTTGTATATGAAATTGTTGTTGAGGGAGGAATTTCTAGGATAATGCCAGTATTTTGGGGGACCGCTCCAGAGTTAATAGGTCCTGTACGAAGCTCCAGACACTATTTTTTAGATTATGCTATAGAGTATGATGCGATATATGTCCATTTTGGTGGAAGTCCACAGGCTATGGCAGATATTACTAAATTTAAGATAAACAATATAAATGGTGTAGGTAAGGGTGGAGGAATATTCTGGGATTTGACTAAGAATAAATCGAACTGGCAGGATTCGTATACTTCAAAAGATAAAATTGAGGGGTACATAAATAAAGCAGGGTATAAAACTACAACAAAAAAAGTATTTCCATTTTCATATAACATTAAGGATGTTGATTTAAGTGGCGATGATATTGTTAATGAAATAGTTATTGATTATGATAATGACTCAAGTATGGATAATAGGTGTGGATATTATTATGATGAGGAATTAAAGGCATATAAAAGGCTTCATGAGGGTAAGCCGCATATGGAAAGAAATACGAATGAGCAAGTGATTGTTAAGAACATTATTATCCTAGAGGTAAATAACTATACAATAAAAGGAGATACCTCTGGTAGGCAGGAGCTTTTAACAACAGGAAATGGAAATGGGTGGTATATTACAAATGGTAAAAGGGTTCCAATAAAATGGTCAAAGCCAACAAGAACCTCAAATACAACTTATACTTTTAAGGATGGAGGAGGGCTTAAGCTTAATGTTGGTCAGACATGGATACAAATAGTCTCGCCTAATATAAAAATGATAATACAGTGATAGAGTATATATTTATTTGACAAAGTAATTGAATAATTGTATAATTACCTTGTTAAGAGGGAGTAGCTTCAAAGATATAAGGTCAACAGCCGGCTTAAGTGTCTGGCCTTATAATCCTTTAACAGGAAGGCAAGACTTTTGACATGACGTTAAGTTGTGTAAAGGTGTTGTTTTTTTTTGTGCAAAAGCACTTAATAAGATTTAATTGTATAAGCTTATAAAATGAATTTACTATTTAAAACCTTGTTTTATCACAATAAAAGCTAAAGGAGTAATAGATAATGGGGATAAAATTGATTGATGATTTGATAGCTGCAAATGGATATTTGAATTTAATAGTATTGATTATTGGTTTTGTTATACTAATTAAAGGAGCAGATTTACTAGTAGATTCGGCTGCAAAGATTGCAGAGCTATTGGGGGTTTCTGCTTTTATTATTGGTCTTTCTGTAGTTGCTTTTGGTACGAGTACACCTGAGGTAGCGGTGGGCGTATTCTCTGCAATGAATAAAGCAAATCAATTATCATTAGGAAA
>QKEK01000299.1 GCA_003251775.1 Clostridia bacterium
GTTCAACAGTTTTAGTATAGCATAGGCAACTTAACAACAGTTAATAGCAATATTTAGTTTTATTGTAATTATCAGTATTTGCAGCGTTTAATTGAATCTTTAAGCATCACTTCCTTTCAAGTTTTTATTGTAGGTCTATTTTATCGTGTCTAAATTTATACTTTACAACCACTATTTACTGATTAATTGGGCTTTTTGGGGTTACATATTAATATTTAGAAATACTTCTGAATATAGTAGCAATAGTAACAATAATTTCATTATAATTTGATTAAAGTTAGCCTATCAATATTGACATTCATTCTAGTCTAAGATAGAATTTTCATATGATGTGAAAGCAGAAGGAGCAAATTGAGCATTTTTACTAATATGAGAATTGCGATGTTGTATGTATGAGTATATAACAACGCAAAAAGCTTTTAAAAGCTCACTATGGAGAGGTAGATGTAAATGAGAAGACTCAAAAAGGTTTTAGTGGCTTTAATAATATCAGGTGGACTATTTGTTGCAGCCAATATAATTTATAGTATTGAACTGGTTATTTCTTTGGTTTCTTCAGCTTGTGTGTTTTCGGGTTTGGTTATGCTTCTTCCAACAAAAAAGGATGATACCAAGAAGCTTACTGGTGGAAAGAGCAAGCCTCAAATTACTACTGAGAATGAAAATGAATTTGTATGTGATGGGATTACAAGAGGTCAGCTTAACTCTATTATAGCAGATGGAAAGAAAAAGGTTGATACAATACGTTCATTTAAGAGTACTATAAAAAATCCCATTGTTATAGCAGATATTAACGAAATATGTATAATTGCAGAGTCCATATTTGATGATTTTAAAAAAGATCCAAAGGACATAAAGGGAGCTAGAAAGTTCTTAAGTTATTATCTTGACGCCACTGTAAAAATAGTGGCAAAGTACTCAGAGCTTGCAAACAGTATGAGTGTTTCTGATAGCTCAAGAGAGGTATTAAGTCGTACAGAAGCCAACCTCAAAAAAATAAGGGATACTTTTGATGAGCAGCTTGAAAAGCTTCTACATGATGATTTCTTTGATTTGAATATTGAGCTTGAGGTGCTTGAAAAGACTATAAAATCTGAGGGCGTTAAATAGTATAATTAAACGGAGGGTGTTTTACATGGTGACAGAGTTAGTAAAAAAGGAAGAGCAGTCCCTTAAAGAGGTAAAAGGCTATGCAGAGTTGACAACAGAGGAAAAGCAAAAGGTTTTTGATATTATAACAGAAATAAATATAACGGATACACAATCAGTTATTCAATTTGGAACAAATGCACAAACTAAAATATCTGAATTTTCTGATACCATTTTAAACAATATCAAGGCTAAGGATGCTGGTGAAACAGGGAAAGCACTTACCGGATTAATGGTTAATATTAAGGAATTAAATGTTGATGACCTTAACCAACCAAAGGGCTTCTTGTCGAAGGTTTTTGGCGGAGCAAAAAACAATGTGAGTAAGTTTATATCTCAATATGACAAGGTAAGTGTTCATATTGAGAGAATACTTATTGAGCTGGATAAAGCGAAAATGGAGCTGATTAAGGACATAACTGTGTTAGATAACCTATATCAAAGAAATTTGGAGTTTTTGCATGACCTTGATTTTTATATTATTGCTGGTGAGCTTAAGCTAAAGGATTTAAATGAAAACACCCTACCACAATTAAAGCAAAAGGCTCAGGAGTCTGGAAGCATGGAGGATGCTCAAAAGGTTAATGACTTTTTACAGCTAGTAACTAGATTTGAGAAAAAGGTACATGATTTGAAGCTTAGTAGAATGGTGGCTATTCAAACGGCTCCACAAATAAGAATCATTCAGAACAATAATCAGATATTAGCAGAAAAAATACAAAGCTCTATATTAAATACCATTCCTTTATGGAAAAATCAGGTCATAATAGCCATATCTCTTTTCAGACAGGAAAAAGCACTCAATATGCAAAAGGAGGTTACCGACACTACCAATGAGCTATTAATGAAAAACTCTGAAATGCTAAAGCAGAATTCAATTGAGGTAGCAAGAGAATCTGAAAAGGGAATTATAGAGATAGAAACCTTAAGAAAGATTAACAATGATTTAATTGAAACAATAGATGAGTCTATTAGAATTCAACAGGAAGGTAAAGCAAAGAGGCAGGAGGCTGAAAAAGAATTATCTGGTCTAGAGGAACAGCTAAAAAACAGGTTGACGCAGGTTTCCAGATAATTGGAGTGCTTAGTGGTGATAATAACTATACAAACCTCTATTTGGTGATTAACTTATGTGTAATACAAAAGATTAAAATATATTTCCAAATTAGAGGTTGTTTTTATTGAATATTTAAATAAACGTAAATGAGAAATGCTATGGGAGGCAATATTATGGGGGAAAATAAAATACTAAAGAAAAATGAATATGAGGCAAATAGGCTTGCTTCTAAAATTATGCTAGTAACAATTGGATTTATTGTGTTGGTTTATATTCTTAACACTTTGGAATTATTCAAAGTTGAAAAGCCTACAATGGCTCTTGCTTGTGCTGGTTCAGTATTATTATTAGTTATACCATATGTAGTTGTATACTTATTTAAACAGCAGGGAGCCTGGGTAAAGTATTTGACTGTTACAGCATCAGCCTTAATGATGACTGTTCTAAGTATTTTTTTGACCTATCATGTTGTTGTGATGTATCTATTTACGCTTGCGATATCAAGCCTTTACTTTTCAAGGCGTCTTAGCTGGTTTGCAACAATAATCTCTATAATTTTTCTATCCTTCAGTCAGCTCGTTTCTTTAAATATGGGAGGGGTTCCTGACAAGAATTTCTTAGATATATATGGCATTGTTGTTTTTGGTATTATACCTAGAAGCATACAGCTACTATCCATATCAGTCATATTTATTATTCTTTCTAAAAGAACCAGAGATATGCTAAAAAACATTATGGGTGCTGAAGAACAAAAAAGCATACTTGACAAAATGAAGATTATAACTAATAAGTCAAATGATGTGTCTAATATACTCTCGAATTCAGTTAAAGAGCTTTCAGTTATAACTGAAAACACGACTAAAGCATATCAACAAATCACTGAAAACACGACAAGAGTAGTATCAGGTTCAGATGAAACCGTAAAGCTATTGGATAATGCAGCTTCAGCTACAAATGTAATTTCCTCTAGTTTCCAAAACATATTAAGTGAGAGTACGCTGCTTGTTGAGCTTTCTGGTAAGGTTATTGACATGACCAATAATAATGCAAAAGTTATGGATAGTGCAGTAGACGAAATGAAACAGATTGATAAGGTTACAAACGAAAGTAAGCAGGTAATAAAAAGGCTTGCAGAGCGTTCGAGTGAAATATCAAATATGCTAGAGATTATAACAAATATATCAAGTCAGACAAATCTTCTTGCACTTAATGCTGCAATTGAATCTGCAAGGGCAGGAGAACAGGGAAGAGGCTTTGCTGTGGTAGCAGAAGAAATCAGAAAGCTTGCGGAGCAATCAGGAAAAGCAGCAGGAGACATTACACGATTAATACAGAAGGTATTAGAGGACACAAATCTTGCTGAAGCCTCCATAAATAAAAGCTATGAAATGGTAGAAAAAGGGCTTGGTTTAGTCAATGAAGCAGGACATTCATTTAATCAGGTTTCTGATGCAAGTAAGAAGATGAATGATAAGGTAAATCAGGTAAATAATATTACAAGTGAGGTTGCACAAAACGGTGATACAATTGTTCAGGTAGTAGAGAGTATAAGGGAGATTAATTCTAGTAACCTATCTGAGCTTGAAAATATCGCTGCTTCCTCTCAGGAGCTATTGGCAACAATGCAGCAGGTTGAGTCATCAGTAAATGTTATAGAAAGTATATCCAATGAACTGGTTGAAATCGTTGGACAATAATTGGTGTTAAGTATGGCAAAGGAAATAGAGAGAAAATTTCTAGTAAAGAATAGCTCGTATAAATCAGAAACCGAAGGGGTTTTATATAGACAGGGTTATTTAAGTAGGGATATTAACAGCGTAGTCAGAGTAAGATTAATATCAAACAAAGCTTTCATGACAGTAAAGGGAGCTGTAGTAGGTATTGAAAGACCGGAATTTGAGTATGAAATACCCTTTAGTGATGGTGAATTTATGCTGGAAAATCTCTGTAAAAAGCCTGTAATTAAAAAAATACGCTACAAAGTAGACTTTGAAGGCTTTACATGGGAGGTAGACGAATTCCTTGGTCAGAATACAGGTCTTGTGATTGCAGAGCTTGAGCTACAAAGTGCCCAACAGCAATTTCCTATGCCAGAATGGGTAGGAGAAGAGGTTACTGGTGACCCAAGGTATTATAACTCAAATCTATGTGGCTAGAAATAGGGCATATATATAATAGCGACAACTAGGGTTCTTATTGTGCAAACAACAAGGTTCTTAAGTTGTCCGCTATCTATGATAGCGATGACAACTTAGGGTTCTTACTTATAGGATTAACGGTACATTTCCTCTTTTAGCCATAATAAGCCTTCTTTCAACCTCATTCCAGTTAATTAATTCCCACCATTTGTTGATGTATTCTAGTCTTCTGTTCTGATAATTAAGGTAATAAGCGTGCTCCCACACATCACAAACAAGAATAGGTATCCCGCTCCATTGGGTCAGATTTTGATGCTTTTCTGCCTGTAGAATTTCTAAATGCCCCCAGGAGGGTTGCCAGGTAAGTATTCCCCAACCAGAGCCTTGAACGGCATTTGTTGCATTAATAAATTGTTGCTTAAAGGACTCAAAGCCTCCAAAATACAAAGAAATTTCCTTTAGAGTCTCGGGTCTAGGCTGACCTCCAGTTCCTAAAGGCGACATAATTGTCCAGTAAATACTGTGTAGGATATGACCAGAGCCATTAAAAGCAAGCTGATTTTCCCAGTATTTAATGTAAGCATATTCATTATTATTTCTAACCTCAACCATACTAAGTTCAGCCTTATTTAATCCATCTACATAAGACATGTGATGCTTATTATGATGAAGCTGAAGCGTTTGAGCTCCTATAATGGGCTCTAGTGCATTGTATGCATAGGGTAATGGTGGCAAACGGTGTTGTCCGGGCATAATAAATAGATTTTGCATAGCAATAACTCCTTTATTTCATGTTATATTTATACGTAGTCACCTATATAAAGTAGCAGTGTATAAAATATTTAAGCTAAATATTTTATACAAAATTCATTATGAAATTTTCCTTGGTATAATCATTTTATTCAATAAATCGACCTTAAGTTACAGCTTCATCTAATAAATTTGTTCCCAATGATTAATGAAAAAATGGTCAAACTCAAAAGCTAGAAACCTTGTTGTTTTACTAATAATAACGTATAATATTTACTACATATAAAATAATATATTGCTGTCGCTTTCCAATAGACTTCAGTACCTAGTACTATAATAATGTGAGATATAAGAGGTGTGAATGAGAGTGGAGCAGAGAAAATCTGTTAATTACATATACAGAACCATGCTAAAGGAGTTTATTAAAAGACATAAATGGAAATACATAAGTGGCATACTCTTTTTAATATGCTTAAATCTACTTCAACTTGTTGTACCCAGAATTACTGGCAACATAATTAATGGAGTTGTTGATGGTGTAATACAGGAAAATAAGCTATTAGGTTATTCTAGTATAGTAGTTTTAGTATCATTTCTTATATTTGTCTTTCATTTCTTATCTAGACTTCAGTTGATAAGTGTTGCCAATTTGTATGATTACTTGATTAGAAAAAAGATATTCAGGCATCTTGAAAGCCTGTCCATGAGCTTTTTTAATAAGGTTGGTGTAGGAGATATAATGGCACTCTCAGCCAATGATTTGAGTGCCGTCAGAATGGCAATGGGCAGAGGCATAATACTAACGATAAACACCGTCGTACTAATAGTTTCAAGTATTATAATAATGAGTAAAAGTATAAATATGCGATTAACCTTATTGATTTTTATACCCTTTCCTATACTAGTTCTAGTTATGCTTAAATTCGGCAGGGTAATCAATAAGAGATTTACCAAGGTTCAAGAATCATTTGCAGATCTTACTAGAAAAGCTCAGGAAAACATTAGTGGTATACGGGTATTAAAAAGCTTTACAGAGGAAGAAAATGAAATAAATAGCTTTAAACAATTAAATCAAAAGAATTATGAGTATAACATGAGGCTAGTAAGAATACAAGGGTTATTTCTGCCGCTCATCGATTTTCTTTCTAATTCAATTTACATGATTACCTTGCTATATGGAGGTATTTTAGTTATCAGGGGTGAAATGATGGTAGGAGACTTTGTTGCGTACAATTCCTATGTTGGAATAATACTAAGACCGCTAAGTATGTTCGGTAAAATTATTACATCAGTGCAAAGAGGTATGGCTTCAATGTTTAGGGTACAGCAACTTTTGGACGTTGAATCAGAGATAGCGGATACGTCAAATACAGAAGCGACATATCATAAACTAAAGGGTAAAATCGAATTTAAAAATGTAACATTTTCATATACAAAGCAAGCTAAGCATGCTTTAAAGAATATTAGCTTTGAAATAGAGCCAGGTAAGACTGTTGCTTTTGTTGGTAGGGTTGGTTCGGGTAAATCTACAATAGCTAATTTAATCCTGCGTTTTTATGATGTAGAGCAGGGAGAAATAATGCTTGATAGTAAAAATATAAAGGAGCTCTCACTTTCAACCTTGAGAGAGAATATTGGATATGTTCCACAGGAAAGCTTTCTGTTTTCACAGACTATAGCATATAATATAGCCTTTTCAGAGCAAG
>QKEK01000169.1 GCA_003251775.1 Clostridia bacterium
GTGGAGATAGTATACGATTTAATATATGCTTTTGGCTACATGTAATAGAGAAGTCTAAAGCATGCCTATTATAAAATAATAAGTTTTTTAGTGGGGCGTAAGTATACAAATATATCTTACGTAAAGTATATCGGCTGTTATTAATAAAGACTTTACATTAAAATATAAGCGTTATAAAAGCTCAGATTTGGTAAAGAATTATATAAGCTTTTAAAATATATGTAGAGAAAGGTAAGGGTGAGTCGAGTGCCAGAATTTATTCAGAATATTTGGAATAAAGTAAAAGAGTATTGGGCTGAAATAGATAAAGCACAGAAGGTTAGGCTGTACATAACTGGAGGCTTACTGATAGCTGCGATTGTTGTGGCTCTGTTTTTTGCATTAAAGGTCAATTATGTTGTCTTGTTGGATACGCAGGGTGATGATGCCGCATTAAATGAGGTTATACAGGCACTTCAGCAGGATAGCTCTGTAAAATATAAGGTTGAAGGCTACAAGGTACTTGTTGATGAGAAGCACAAGCGTGATGTGCAGGTTCGCTTTTGGTCAAATGGCATTGGTGGGGATGATGTAAAGTTTTCAGATACATTGGAGCAATTAACATTGACAACTACTGAGTCTACTAAAGAGGAAATTTTTAAAAACCACTATAAAAATGAGCTACAGGCGAAGCTTAAAAAGCTGGATTTTGTTAAAAACGCAAATGTAATGTACACAAAACCAGAAAAATCTATATGGCAAGACCCAAATAGTGATGAGGATAAAGGCTCTGCGTATGTTCATATTGATTCTAACAAAACACCAGATGATTCTCAGGTGGAGGGAATTTTGAAAATTTGCTCTTCGGCTTTGGGAATACCTGTTGAAAATATAACAGTAGTAGATAGTAGTGGGAATGTATTAAATAAGAATACGGGAGATTTTTCGTTGGACAAGGTTACCTCTCAGGAGGCAATGAGAATAGAGATTGCTAATTATTATGAAAATGAGTTCTACAAGCTATTTAGCGGTCAGCAACCATCAGGTTTTGATAGCGTTAGAATATCGGTTAATCCAACCCTGTATTTTGATAAGTATTCGGAGGAAAGTAAGCAGCTTGGTGTTCCTGATGGGCTAGATGGAACTGGTGCACTAACAGATAAGGAGCAGCTAAAGGAGTCTATGACAGGGGGGAGTTCAGGTGCAGAGCCAGGTGTAGGTAGCAATCCTGGTACGGTGCCATCATATCAGACTGGTGGAGATGAAAATTCATCATATAATAAAACAGAGCTTAAGGAGCATTATGAGTGGAACATAACAAATACCTCTTTGCAAAAGGCAATTGGACAAATTAACAAGGAGGATTCCACTGCGACGCTTGTTATATGGTACGGAAAGACTGCTACTGATAATGCCTTATTTACTGCTGAGTATATTCAGAAGTTAAAGGAGCTTGTCATGGGTGTTACAGGGATACCTGTCTCCAATATTAATGCTTCTGTGCTTGAAAATGCTCCAGAGGTAGTTCCAGTCAAGGCAGTGACAGATATTATAGCCGAGATTATGGATACTTATGGATTCTTTGCTCTAGTAGTATTGTTGATGATTGTACTGGGTATTATGGCGATGCCTAGAAGGAAGCAACAGCAGGAGGAAGGTGCAGTTGCTGAAGGGGTTGATCTTGTGATTCCACAAGGGGATGGAGAAGACATGCCCGAGATTGAGTTTGAGGAGCAGAACGAGATTAAGAAGCAGATAGAGAAATTTGTAACTGAAAAGCCAGAATCTGTAGCTCAGCTATTGAGGAATTGGCTACAGGATGATTGGGAATAAGAACCCTATTGTTTGCACGATAAGAGATAAATGAGTATTTAAAAAGTAGGTTGGAGGGTATTAATGTGGCAGTGAGTCATGGAGATTATACAGGCAGAGAAAAGGCGGCAATGCTTTTAATATCGTTAGGCCCTGAAAAATCGGCAAAGATTTTTAAGCATTTAAAGGAAGAAGAAATAGAGCAGCTTACCTTAGAGATTGCTAACATAAGAAGTGTTTCCTCTGAGGATAAGGAGAAGGTATTAGAGGAATTCTATCAGATATGCTTAGCTCAAGATTTCATTGCTGAGGGCGGTATTGATTATGCCAAGGAAATTTTGGAGCAAGCCTTGGGTGCTGAGAAGGCGTTGGATATAATAAATAAGCTGACTGTTTCGCTTCAGGTTAGACCATTTGACTTTGTGCGAAAGGCTGATCCAGGTCAGCTTCTAAACTTTATACAGAATGAGCATCCACAGACTATTGCATTGATTCTTGCCTATCTTAAGCCAATACAATCTGCAACAGTATTGTCTGCCCTGCCACAAGAAAAACAAGCAGATGTTGCAAGAAGAATTGCTACTATGGATAGAACCTCGCCTGAAATCATAAAAGAGGTAGAGAGGATTCTTGAGAAAAAGCTTGCTTCGCTTGTCACAGAGGATTTCACTGCTGCTGGTGGTGTTCAGGCGATAGTGGATATACTGAACTCTGTTGATAGAGGTACTGAGAGATACATTATGGAAACATTGGATATTGAGGATACTGACTTGGCTGAAGAAATACGAAAGAGGATGTTTGTATTCGAGGATATTTTGCAGCTTGATAATCGTGCTGTTCAGAGGTTCCTACGTGAGGTGGATAATGCAGACCTGACCCTTGCTCTAAAGGGTGCTACAGAAGAGGTTCAGTCACTTATATTTACTAATATGTCAAAGCGTTTAGCTGATCAGGTTAAAGAAGACCTAGAATTTATGGGACCTGTAAGACTAAAGGATGTTGAGGAAGCACAGCAGAAGATTGTTAATGTAATCCGTAAGCTAGAGGATGCAGGTGAGATTATAATTTCCAGAGGTGGAGGAGATGAGATAATTGTATAACAAGGTATACAAAAATTATCAGGTCAATATGGGAAAGCCTTACCAGATGTGCCAGCTGGCTAAGATTATTAAGGCAAACAGCGAAGATGACAGTGAAGCAGAGGATAATTTAAAGGAAGAGAGTCTTGTGCAAAAAGGGCCTACAGCAGAGGAAATATTAGAGCAAGCATGTAAAGAGGCAGAGCTAATAAAAAGTGAGGCCGAATTTGAAGCTAAAAGATTAATAGAGCAGGCTGAAGCAGACATGAATAAGAAAACTGATGAGATGCTTATGAATGCTTATAATGAAGGGTATCAAAACGGTGAACAGGAAGCAGTCAAAAAGTGTGAGGATCTTATAAGGGAAGCAGAATTTATAAGAGAGCATGCTAAAACAGAGTATAATGAAGTATTAAAGGGGATAGAAAATGATGCAGTTAATCTGATATTAGAGATTGCACGAAAGGTTATTTCCACAGAAATTACGCAGAGTAAAGAGTGTATTCTTGAGATGGTTAAGGAAGCATTTGATAATTGCTCAAATAATGAAGAAATTGTTGTCAAGGTTTCCCCTGATGACTATGATTATGTAAGCCAATCTGAAGAGCTTTTACTATCTAAGCTAGAGGGTGTAGAAAAGCTTAGTATAAAAAAGGATTTTTCTTTGAGTAAGGGCTCTTGTATCATAGATACAAAGTTTGGGACTGTAGATGGAAGCTGGGAAACGAAGTTTGAAAGGATACGCTCAGAGTTTGATAAGCTCATGTTAGCAAAATAGAGAATTATTTCAGTATAATCATAATTTAGCATGTGTAGTTTCGTTAATATAGCAAAAGCTCAGAATACAGGTGAGATTAATGATAAGTATCAATCTAAACAAATATAGACAAATATTAGATACAAATAGTTTTATTAAATTTACTGGAAAGGTAACAAAGGTAGTAGGCTTAACTATTGAGTCTGAAGGCCCCGAGGTTAACATTGGTGAGCTTTGCCATGTCCGAAGTGTTAAGAATAGGAATGGTATTATGGCAGAGGTGGTTGGCTTTAGAGAGAATAAGGTGCTGTTAATGCCACTAGGGGAGATGGAAGGTATTGGCCCAGGTAGTCTTGTAACCGCTCTGGGAAATGAGCTTAGTGTTAAGGTAGGTCCTCAGCTTTTGGGAAGGGTACTGGATGGTATGGGAAATCCAATAGACCTAAATAGTAGTATAGCTTATGATAAGCTCTATCCTGTAAATAATAAGCCACCACACCCCTTGTCTAGAAATCGGATTGCTCAGCCTCTTCCATTAGGCGTTAAATGTATAGATTCACTTCTAACAGTTGGAAAAGGTCAGAGAGTCGGTATATTTGCAGGTAGTGGTGTGGGAAAAAGTACTGTAATGGGTATGATTGCACGTAATACTAAGGCGGATATAAACGTTATTGCACTTATCGGTGAGCGTGGAAGAGAGGTAAGGGAGTTCCTTGAAAAGGATCTTAAGAAGGAAGGACTTAGTAGGTCAGTGGTAGTGGTTGCAACCTCTGACCAGCCGGCTTTAATCAGAATGAAGGGTGCCTTGCTTGCTACCTCAATAGCTGAGTACTTCAGGGATGAGGGCAAGGATGTTTTGCTTCTAATGGATTCATTAACTCGTTTTTCAATGGCACAAAGGGAAATAGGATTAGCAATTGGAGAGCCTCCTGTGTCAAGAGGCTATACTCCCTCAGTATTCGCAGTAATGCCCAAGCTTCTTGAAAGAACAGGTAATGGTCAAGTTGGCTCTATTACAGGGCTATATACTGTATTGGTTGATGGTGATGATCTTAGTGAGCCAATAACAGATACTGCAAGAGGGATTTTGGATGGGCATATTGTATTATCACGACAATTGGCTAATAAAAATCACTATCCTGCAATTGATGTACTTGCAAGTGTGAGTAGGGTCATGTCAGATATAGTTACCGACGAACATAAGGAAATAGCAAACCGCATTAAAAGGTGTATGGCTGTATATAGAGACGCAGAGGATCTTATAAATGTTGGTGCTTATGTGAAGGGCAGTAATAAGGATATTGACTACGCCATGGATGTTATTGGCAAGATTAATTCTTTTATAACTCAGGGGACACATGAAAAGTTCAATTATACTGAGACACTTGAATTGATGAATTCTGTTTTACAATAGTGTTTTAAGGAGTAGATGCTTTGGCTGGATTTAAATTTAAGATGCAATCTCTACTAAATATAAAAATACAGCTTGAGGATAATATTAAAAATGAATTGGGAAATGCTGTCCAAAAGCTTGAGATGGAAAAGAAAAAGCTAGAGCAGCTCTATTCTAAGAAGGATAGCTTCATTGCAGAATATAGACAGGGCTCTCTTGGGAGTATTAGTGTAATGAGACTCAGAGAGTATTCTTCATACATATCAATTATTGATAAAAGCATAGAAAATCAAATTCAAGGTGTAAATTCAGAGCAGAAAAGTGTCGATAAAATTAGAGAGAAGTTAATTACGGCAATACAAGAAAGAAAGGTGCTTGAAAAGCTAAAGGAAAAGCATTACATTGCATATGCTAAGGAGCAGCTAAAGCAGGAACAGAGGTTGAATGATGAAAATAATAGCTTTAAGCATTATTTGAAAAATTCTAATCAGGAAGGGGAGTAGTTTAGTTTGCTCCTAAAGTTAAAAGGTAATAAGACTATGTTGAATTGGTAATGTGACAATGCTTTAGTTCCTGAATTGAATTTACCAACTAGGAGAGTTATATGGCTGAAAAAAAGAATACAAAGGATGGTAAGAGTCCCGAACTGCAAGGAAGCAATAAGGAAAAGGATAAAAAGAATATACCTGGATTAGTGTATAGTCTTTTAACAATAATTATTGCGTTACTTATAATTGGTGCAGTTTTTGCAGGGGCTTTTTATTATATAGTAAATAATAATATACAGGGAGTGGGAGAAAAGTACAGAGGGGTGATTCAGGGTATTCCTATACTAAAGCACGCCTTACCCCCTCTTCCTGAGGGAGAAGACCCAGATGATCCTAAGTATCTGACGTACACAGAGCTTATAGAAAAATACAACGAATTACGATTAGAGAATAAACAGCTTCAAGGAGGCATTAACGAAATTCAGAAGAACATGGACTTACTTGAGGATGAGGAATATGAGAAATACAAAGGTGAGGAAAAGAATCAACAGGTGCTTGAGGATATAAAAAAGCAGCTACAGCAGATTGAGGATGTAAAAAAACAGGTAGATGAAGAACGAGCTCAGCTACAAAAGGATATTGAGACCTTTAAGGAGCTTATTGGAAAGGGAGATTCAAAAGCTTTTAAGGAGTATTACCAAAAAATTGACCCACAGACAGCACAAAAGCTTTATGAAGAAATATTAAAGGGAGAGAAGGCTGAAAAGCAGTTAAGAGAATTCGTTTCCAGATACGAGCAAATGGATTCAAGCGATGCAGCAAAAATATTGGAAAAGCTTGGTGAGTCAGATATGGAGCTACTGGTTGAGATAGTAAGGACTATGAACACAGATGCCGCAGCAGAGGTTGTACAGAATATGACTACAAATTTTGCCGCTGAGCTAACTCAGCTTATTGCAGATGATATTAAAGGAGAGTTAAACAATTAAGCTATTTACTAATAATCACACTTAAGAACAATAACCTTATTGTTTGTACAATAAGAAATATGTTCAGTTACTTTTAGAGTGATTATTATTAGATATAGAAGTAAAAGTAGCGGAAGGAGGTGAAAATATGATAGGAGAAGGCTTTAAAAATTCATATGACTTTAATAGCAGACTGGGTAGCTCGTCTTTTCTTTCTGTAATGGATTCTAAAATCAGCACTAAGTCTGAGCCTACTAGTAAGGATGACTTTCAAAGCTAAGCTTTTTGTTCTCAGCAAAGAATCGGGATAGCAAAGCTATGAACAGGCAGGCTGATAATATAAAAAGCAGGGACAATGCTTTTATTCAAGACTTACAGCCTGTAAATGATAAGAGTAGTAATACGACTTCTCAGGATAGTAAGGCTTTAAGTAGCAGAACTGGACAGCTTGAAAATACAAATCAATCAATAAATAGTAATAGTAAGAATGAGAGGGTTAATACTACTTCAACCGATAAGAGGCTTGGAGAAAAGAGCTTGAGCTTAGGTGAAAAGAGTAATAGTGATGATGTAGAAGCTTCAAGAGAAGCTGTGAGTAAGTCAGAGTTAGAGGAACTAGAAAAATCCGAAGAATTAGAGAAAATAGCTGAGGCTATTGGTCTAACAACAAATCAGCTAGTGTCCTTGTTTGAGTATGCTGAAATAGAGCTAGAGTATAATGAGGCTGGAGAGCTTGTTAATCTTGAAAAGGCAACTCAGGATTTATTTGCTAAGCTAGGCTTTAATGATGCTGAAAAAGAAGCCATGATGAAGCTGATAAGCTCCATGATGAAGCAGGAAGAGGTGGCTAGTAGCATTGATTATTGAAAGAGATTGAGAGCCTGATTAACAGTAATAAGGCTACTGAAAATGCGACATTGATTAATAACAATTTAGCAGAGCAGGTGACACCACAGCAACTTTTTGAGCAGCTTAAGCAGGAAGCAAGGGCTATTTTGGAGCAGCTTTCTGAGCAGAATAAGGTCATTACCGAAGAGCTGTCTGGACAGGGTAGCATTGAGGTTGAGACTGATGAAGGATATACAATAACTCCTAATAAGGAGCAAGGTAAACCAATTGTACAGGATATCAAACAGCAGGATGCTGAAGCTACTGATATTGAGGTGGAAAAGGCTTCTGCAGAGAGCTCTGAGCAAAGCTTAGGTGATACTTCTAAGGAAGAGACAGAGTCATATACACAAGCTGCTTCAAAATTATCTGCTAAGGGTGCAACAAATGAGTCAGCCATAAGAGCAAATGCAAGCTCTGAATTCTTTGTTCAGGGAATACAGACAAATTCTACAAATACCATAGAGGCTGACAAAATAGCTGTTAACACTGCAAAAGAGCCTATTGTAACCAAGGAAGACATTATGAATCAGATTATCGACAAGGCAAAGGTTGTCGTTTCAGAGGATAGGTCGGAGATGGTAATAGAATTGAAGCCAGAGGCTCTAGGTAAGCTGACTTTAAAGATAGTCACTGAAAGAGGTGAGGTGATGGCGAAGTTCTTTGCAGACAATTATCAGGTTAAAGCAGTACTTGAGTCCAATATGCAGCTTTTGAAGGATTCCTTACAAAAGCAGGGCGTTAACATTCAGGGCTTAAGCGTTTCGGTAAACTCTCAAAAGCAGGAATCTCAAGGCGAAAACCAAAATAGTAACAAAAAGGAAAGGCTAAGTGTTAACAAACAAGCAAGAAGGGTACAAAAGGAGATCTTGAATCCAGGGATTGTATCTATATACGACCAAACTCCAGATGGCTCAAGCTCTGTAAGGAATGAACATCATCAGTATCAAGGCACTATAAACTTAACAGCATAGCTTTTTCTAATTTAAAGGACTACAAACAGTTGTAAGGAGGTGTGATTATGGCAGTTGATGCAGTAGGAACAGGTTATACAATTGATGAAATTGTAAAAAAAAATGAAAATGAAAAGGAAAAAAAGGCTGAACGTAATACTGGAGAGATGGGTAAGGATGAGTTTCTAAATCTCCTAGTAACCCAGCTACAGTATCAGGATCCATTGGAGCCTATGGACGATAAGGCGTTTATAGCTCAGATTGCTCAATTCACTTCACTAGAGCAAATGCAGAACCTAAATAAGAGCTTTGACTCATATAAAGCATTTTCAATGATAGGCAAATATGTTAAGGCCAATATTGCAGACGAAAATGGAGTTCCAGAGATAATTTCTGGAAAAGTAGAGGGCGTGAGTCTAAATGGCGGTAAAACAGTTTTGCAGGTTGATGGGAAGGACGTAGAGCTAGAAAAGGTACTTAGCGTTTCAGATGTATCAATTACTGGAAATAAGGGCGAGAGCGGTAGTATATCAAATTACTCTCAATTAATAGGTCTGCTAGGTACATTTACTGTTCCAGCAGAGGAAGAAGGTAAGGATGTCAAAATCGACGGTATTATAAGTTCGATTGAGAATAATGATGGGGAAATAGTAGCTAAAATTGATGAAATCGTAGTTGATGCAATTGGGGTAGATTATTCTCCATACGGTTCAGTAGAGGAGTATCTTGAGGCTAATATTGGTAAGGAAATCTCTGTGAGGACAGCAAAGGATGGTCAGGTAGCAACTGTTAAGGGAATATTAAGAGATTATAATGCTGGTGAAGGAGAGAAGACAACCTTAATTCTTGATGGGCTAAAAATACCTGTTAGTGAAATTAAGACTACATCAAGGATTGATTTAGTTAATACTGAACAAATGCTATTGAACCAGATACTATATACCTTGAAGCAAATGAGTGGTGGTAATACAAGCGAAACTGATACTAACACTAACACTAATACCGATACTAATAATGATACTGTTTCCGAGACGACAGATAGTACAGGTAGTTAATGTGTAAGCGTTTTTAAAACTTCCGATTTGATAAAAAATCATTTAAGTTTTAAAAATCGCCAAGACAAATGTCTTGGAAACCGCTTACGGTAGCTATTTGTGCAATAGGCATGGGGTAGTTAATGTGTAAGCATTAATATAGGAGGGTGGTGTTTTACAAGATGGTAATGAACAATAACTTCTTAAATAACATGAATAAAGTAGTTAATGCCCCACAAAAGAATGTAAATACTGGCAATAGGCTTATTAAGCAAAACCAGAGCGTTCAGCAAAATGAGGGTAGCTTTGCAAGCATATTACAGCAAAAGAGCTTTGAGCAAAAGGAATTGAAATTCTCAAAGCATGCAGAGCAACGAATGCAGCAGAGAAATATCAGCTTTTCTGGTGCCCAGATGGAAAGACTGCTTGGTGGTGTTTCAAAAGCAAGTGAGAAGGGTGTCAGGGATTCGTTGGTGGTTGTTGATGACGTAGCAGTGGTTGTAAACATTCCTAATAGAGTGGTAGTAACTGCCGCAAACAGTAGTGAGTTGAAGGAGAGCGTATTTACTAATATCGACGGTGCAGTATTTGCATAAGTGATATTTATATTTAACCTCAGAGTAGGATTAAGAATTGAGCAAAATCTGTCGATATAGTTAAAGACCGAACAAAAACAGAAGGCTTAATAGCATCTTTGTTAAACATAACAATTTGTAGCTGGACCCGTTCAGGGAGGCTACCTGTTCTGGAATGACAGAAGGAACAGTAAGACTGAAGGAGAAGGAGGTCGATTTATTATGATGAGATCAATGTTTTCCAGTGTTTCAGGTATGAAGGCACATCAGCTGGGCATGGATGTCATAGGTAACAATATTGCCAACGTTAATACAGTTGGATATAAGGCAAGTAGAACTACGTTTCAAGAAATATTCTCACAGACACTATCTGGAGCGGGTGCACCTGACCCAAATAACGGTAAGGGTGGTACTAACCCAATGCAGATTGGTCTTGGTATGAGCATTTCTGCGGTTGAGACCATGACTACAAGGGGTAGTGTTCAAAGAACAGATAGCCCTACCGATTTGGCTATTGATGGTGAAGG
>QKEK01000036.1 GCA_003251775.1 Clostridia bacterium
CTTCAATTCGGAATATGAAATTTAATCAAAAATTATGTTATACTTTACCAAGAATCGGATCAAGACACTTTTTCACTTCTGTGTCGCATGATGAATACAACTGAATAAACTCAAGAAAGCCAAATACCGCAAAGTATTGTCCTGAATATATAATTACAGACTTTGAGCCTTTACCGGTATACTTTTTTATAGCAATAGGTAATGATTTACCATTATATTTATGCCCATCATCTGTCGTTTTGTATATTTGAAAAAACAGATAGCCGATTAACACAGTGATCATATGGAAGGTAATGAAGTTCAGTCTAGTGCTTTTAAAATCTTCGATTTTCCAGAAATCTTTAATCTGTCTGTAATCCTCTTCGATCTCTGGTCTTAATTCATATGTGCTAATAATTTGCTTAGCAGAGATAGCTAAATCTGTAGTGACAAATACATAGTATTCCTCGGTTTTCTTATCATGAACAACACAAGCATTAATTTGGACATCATTCATTGGAGAATCACTCTCCCAAAAGGCTCCAAGAGTTTCTACAAAGGCTATTTCCTGAGTTTTACGCTTTTTGTTTGGATGTGGATTCCATTGATTTTGTGCCTTTGCTATTGAAACTGCTTCACTATATGCGATCATATTCTTTTTAAGTGGAATATAAATATCTATACCACGATTGGTTTTTAGCTGATTAATAATGTCTCTTGAGATAAACCCACGATCATTTATGAGTATGTCTCCGGGCTTTAGCATTTTACTGTTTAAAATCATTTCACGGCTCAAATCTAAATCATGCTGTTTAATCGTACCAAGACGGATGTCCTCTATAATACCAGTATCTCCCGCTATGCCCCTTAACGTGGCGAGTTTGTATCCTCTACGGAATCCATCATTATCTTTAACAACCTCCGAAGCTTCGTAATTAGTGTTATTAAGTTTTACTGGGATTTCTGTACAATCAAGAATATGTATATCTGGAATTATATCCATTTTAGGGAAAACAAAATCCTGAACATACGTATTATATGCTAATAAAATTTCATCCACACTATTTTTTGAAATCAAATTTCTTAGTGTGCCCTCATCCATTAATCCTTCATCCAGATCTCTGTTATTATCCCAAATGTTCCATCCGATTTCAGATAATGTTTCGGCATCAGTTATAGCAAATGGTACATCTGTGAGACTAGTTTTAACTTTCATTTTTGCTGTTACAAACAAAGTAATTAACAAGTGAAACGGAATGTTCTTATTGGTAGAGCGTTTGTCTGTGAACACCTTTTCTAGAGGCTCAAGCAAATCTAAATCTTTCATTTTCAATATAATGGTGTCAATTAAATCAGGGAAACTTACATCGGCTGCATCTATAGTACCATTCTTAATATTTTCTAAAACTCTTTCTTTGTCTTTTGAACTTAATTGCATCATAAAACTTTACTCCTATTATATATTTACAATATTGTTATAATATATATTATTGTATCATATTTTGCACTTAAAGTCAATAAAAAAACCATCTCAAATCCTTGATTTATAAGCATTTGAGATGTTTTTTTCGTGTTAAATTTTAGACTCCTTTTGAGATGCCATTTTTAAATTCCGAATTGAAGGTATAGTATCAATATAAGGCTTATCTTTTGGAATAAAAATTGCACCTTTATCATGTTCCTGATCACTAATATGCTTATTTTCTAATAAAAATCTTTTTCTCATTAATAGTAAGCTTTTTCCGACCCCTTTGCAAGCAGACAATACATAAGCATTACTTTGCCGTAAATATGTTTGTACCTCTCCATTCTCAAATAATAGCTGTCCTATTTCATCTGGATTAATATCTGTTGCATCCGTTTCCCATTTATTAATCATTTTTTACCTCCAACATACATTTTTTTCTATTAAGTAACACCATATTAATGATATCAATAATTATCTTATATTTCAATTATAATAAATCGACAGAAAACAACAAAATGCTATCCTTTATAAAATTAAGTGTAGTGTTATTTTCATTATTAAAAAATGCTACTACAAATTTTCGTTGATAGCATTTTGTTTTATACTCTATTTCAGGCTTCTCAGCTTCCAAATCAAGCGTTGATACTCTTCTTCTAAAGCTTCTTTATCAACATCAGATCTAGACAGCTTAGATATAATTTCTGTTACCCTCATCTGAATAATCGTAATTTCAGTTTCTTTTAGTTTATTCTCAGTATTAACCCTCATGGACGCTTCATATTCACATAAGCCTCCTGGGTACCCTATAATTTTTTGTTGATCAATTATTAACAATTTATTTGCTAATTTCTTAACAAATGCATTATCATGTGAAACAAACAAGATAGTTCCTTCATACTTGCTAAGTACATCTTCAAGGACTTCAACTGACATAATATCCAAGTAGTTAGTAGGCTCATCTAAAATTAGAATATTATTATCTGAAACAAGAAGTTTAGCTAATGATACCTTGTTTTTTTCACCTCCGCTCAGCAATTCGACCTTTTTATTTATTGTCTCTCTGTTAATTAATAGCCTTGCTAATACCATTCTTACAACATCTACAGGCTGAATACTATCCATCAGAACATTCTCTAATACAGTACTATCAAGTTTTAAATTCTCTAAGCATTGATGAAAATATCCAAGCTTTGCCCTTGGCACTATCTTAATACCATACTCTGCTTCCTCTAAAAAGCTATTATATATTAGGTTAAGTAGAGTACTCTTCCCAACGCCATTCTCACCTAACAAAGCAGTCTTACTTCCATTAAACAATTTAAACTTTGCATTGCTAAAAATACATCTACTACCATATTTAAAACTTAAGTTCTCAGCAGAAATAATAATATTATTCTTAGGTGGATTTGTTAAACTAAAATTAATCTTAATCCTTAATGACTCTTCTGGCTTTTCTTTATTTTCAAGCCTTTCTAATCTAGTTTTTAAGCTATTCACCGTCCTGTTCACCTTTTTTTGTATTTCTGTTGTACTTCTCTTATTAAGCCTAGCCTCTGAATTACCCATTCTTTTCGGCTTCTTTCTCATCGAGCTGGATGTGTTTTGACGATCAATTATAGCATTTTCTAGCCTTCTCTTTTTGCTAATATACGAATCGTATTCTTGCTGGGCACTTTTGTAAGCTAATTCCTTCTGTTCCTTGTAAAAAATATAGTTTCCATTAAAGCTTTTCAAACACCCATCATTTATTTCAAGAATTTTGTCACAGTAATCACATAATAAGCTTCTGTCATGGCTTATAACTATATAAGTTTCCTCCTTGCTTAATTTAGCTTTGAATAGGTCTATACCCTTTAAATCAAGATTACATGTAGGCTCATCTGCAAATAGTAATACATTTTCTTGATTAAATGCATTTGCCAGCTTAATCCTTGTTTTCTCTCCTCCACTATAATTTTGATTTTCAGTTTTTTGAGTTAAATTAAATTCAGAAAGCAACCTTTTATCTGCATTAATATCCTCTTCTGTTAACTGATGGATATATTTTACTTCACAATTTATCCTAACTACTCCTTCATCAGGCTCAAGCTCTTTTGACAAAATATTCATTAGCGTTGTCTTACCAGAACCATTTTGTCCTACTATACCAATTTTGTCTCCCGAATAGATTCTAAGTTCATCAAATGCTATTATTAAACGATTTCCAAAACTCTTTTTTATATTTATAGCCTCTAATAGTATCATAAAAAATCTCTCCTTTACATACGTGCTGGAAAGATAATTGTAGCCTATAGACAATCATACTTGATGTATCGGTTTACAAGGTTCAACTTGTCAATTACTAAACTATTACAACATCCAAATTCAGCCTAATTTGAACCCTATTTAGTGACGCTATCATAGATAATGAACAACTTTAGAAAGAAGCTTGTTATTCTCAAAATAATAGGTAACATATTACAAACCGAGATTTATGTTTTAATAGCCATAAGCCAATCCAGCACAAAAATGAGCAAAATGCTCTTAAATAATAATATTATTTAATTCTATGCTAAATTAGCAATTCCTCATGTTTGAATACCTTACCCTTTCAATTAATGATATTACCATTATATATGCTTTATTTAATATAATCAATCCCTAAGAGTAAGGTTTCCTTATTAATTGCTCCCTCTGCCCCAGTAATAATGTATCCGTCTTTATCAATGAAAATTGTTGTTGGAATAGACCTAATGCCATAGATATTTGATGCACTCTGTTTGGTATCATAAAATACAGGAAAACTAAACCCTTTATCTTCAATATATTTTAAGCCCTTTTCTTTTGTTTCTCTTTGACCATCTACCATATCAATCATCATAAACTGAATTTCATCCTTCTTTTCAATATAAACCTCATTAAAATCTGGCATTTCACTCTTACAAGGAGGACACCATGATGCCCAAAAGTTTAGTACAATAGGCTTACCAAAATAATCTGACAGCTTGACTGAGTTACCATTACTATCAATAACTGAAAAATCAGGTGCTTTTACTTTATCATTAATCTCAGATGCTCCATTATTTCCATTAGTATTAGCTTCTATTTTATTCTCTGGATTATCTTTAGTTATTATAGGATCAGACTCTATTTTTATTTCCTGATTTATATTCTTATTGTCATTAAGCGTCAACGATTTATTAGGACTATGTTTATCTTTTAAAGAATTATAGATCATAAAAGAAATACCAATAAAAAGGAAGAAAACTATCGTCCAAACTAATGTTTTATTCATACTACTTTTGTTATTTATACTATTTCTATCATTTATACTATTTCTATCATTTATACTGTTTTTATCATTCATACTAATCCACTCCTAAAAGGTTAATAAAGACATAAATGAAGCCATCATTCCTGTCATCATTAGTATCCCTATCAATATTAAAAAAATGCCTGATATTGTATTAATTACTTTATAGTTTCGTTTAATAAAATCAAAGGTAGCTTTAAGTCGCTCTATTAATAATGCACTTGCTATAAATGGTATACCTAATCCTATAGAAAAGCATAATAGCATAATTATCCCCTGTATAACGCTTCCCTGCTGACCTGCCAGCACTAATGCTGAACCTAAAAAAGCTCCCACGCAAGGTGTCCAACCTATCGAAAAAACTACTCCAAATAAGGCAGATGATACAAATCCAAGCTTATTTACCTTAAAGCCTATTCTACGCTCAGAATTCAAAGCCTTTAATTTAATTATCCCAATATAGTTTAAGCCAAAAATAATAACAATTAGTCCTGAGAGTACATTGAAAAAAGTATTGTACTCTCTAAGTATCTTTCCTGCTGAACCTGCAAAAGCTCCTAAAATAACAAAAACGACTGAAAAGCCCGCTACAAAGCCAAATGAATTAATAAGAGCTTTTTTCTTATTAAATTCATCCTTACCTCCAGCAAAATAAGATATATAAATAGGCAGCATTGGCAGTAAGCACGGTGAAACGAAAGTAATTATACCCTCTAAAAATACAATTAAATACTGCATAAATCCCTCCCTCTATATACTTTACAATCTTTACTTGAACCTTATTGTTCACAAAAAAATTAAGTATATGTACTATATAAGTTTTTGAGTTGTTACATATTTATGCAAAATTGTACTTAACAAATGCAGTTCTTATGTATATTTATTTATAACAACACAATTTATACTTATAATAATACTTATACTTAATCTAATTTTCTGTGATATAATCACATATTATTCATCATTATGGATAATAATTGTCTAATAACCTTTTTGTTGACTAATTATCTTCCGAGCTTGTTTATTTATTCTGTAATTTCAAACTTACCATAATATTTTGAATCAAGATAATAAATGCACAACTCTGAATTAAATTTAAGAATACAATATGTGGGGTCATCAGCTCCCATAGGAAAATGCTCTATAAACCAATCAACCCATAACTCTTTTCTAGTACTAGCATCTCTTAAAACTTCGACTTCGCCAATTAAGGTTACATTATTCCCGTCAGAAGTATAACAGATACTTGCTTTACTATTCTTTAATAAGCATCTAACCTTATTTGAATTGAGACTTGTAGCAAACCATATTGTTTTAATACCATTGACACGTATATTTGATATTGTTGAAACAATTGGGTATCCGTCCTCTCTGACAACAGCTATGGAAGCAGTATTTGATTCCTTAACTATTTTCTCAGACATCTCGACAATAGTCTTATTTTTCCATTGTTTACAGTTATCAATTCTTGCTCCATTGTCCCCATGCTCCTTGTCGTGTGAGAATTCAACTAAGCTAGTACAGGGAAAGCCTTTACACTCTCCACAATGTAGCAAATTCTTATCCTCACAACAAGCCTTTACCTTACATACACCCCAAAACGGATTTTTGAAATTAAGACAGCCTTTACAATTACATGGTTCTTTATAAGAACACTCATTACATATAAGACCGCACCTTGATTCTACCATAAAAAACACCTCAAAAATATTATTTTTAGTATAATAAAATACTGTTGATATGGTATCAAAGTAAACATGACAACTATATGTCATGTTTAAAATTATAAGATGTTTTTTATATTTTATTTATAATTATCAGACATTTTCTTGGTTGTATTCAAAATTTCCTGTATTATATCTTCAGGCTCTAAAACCTTCACTTTTTCACCTAATCCAAGTATCCATCTTATAATATAATCCCTGTTTATATAATCCAACACTAGTCTGAATTCACCATTTTCTGTTATATCATAACTATCTGGTCCGTATTCCTCTACTATTAAATATTCAATAGATTTATCAAACAAGAGAGTAATTTTATTCGTATTGTCAAAATAGCTACTAAAATCTGGTTCTCCATAATGGAGTGCTCTTGATTCGAAGACTTCTTCTAGAATAGACAACTTCCATAATCTATTAAGCTTAAAAAGTCTGAAATCATTTTTTTCTTTACAGAAGCCATATATATACCATGATGACCATTTAAATGTTATACAGTATGGCTCTAGAATACGTTTATGATTACCTTTATTTGAATAATAATCAAATGACACAAGTCTCTTATTATATATAGCATTTTCAAATATACTTATTTTTTCTGCCAAACTTGACTTGTAGTGTGAGGCAAGGTCTATTTTAATATTATCCTTTATAGGAAATTTTTGATTATTGGGAGAAAGCTTAGTAATAAGTCCTTCAATAATTGCAGTCTCCGAAACACTACTTAACCCTTTTAATCCAGTAATAATACTCCGAAGCTCATCTATTGAAAGAACGCTCTTATCAAGCTTATACCCCTCAGCTACAGAAATACCTCCGCCACCTCCCTGATATGTAACAATAGGTATACCCGCTTTGCAAATATCTTCAATATCTCTTAGAATTGTTCTTTTAGACACCTCAAACCTTTTTGCTAGCTCTGGAGCAGTAATCTTTTCTTTTTTATGCAATAATATTATAATCCCTAGTAATCTATCAATCTTCAATTTCTATTATACCCCTATATTTTTTGACATACCTCGCATAAATAAATACTTCCACCCATATATGATTCCTTTTTAATTAGAGAACCACAAATGGTGCATGGCTTGTTTACCGTATTTTTGCTTAGTTTAGTAATATATCCCCCTGAACAATCAAATAAATCCCGTTCTGTATCTCTGCCTCCCTCAAATGTCATCTTTGTTAGCGTTTCCTTAACAGAATTAAAAAGTTTATCCTTATCACCTTCTGATAATGAATTTATTTTTCTCTTTGGATGAAGAGCTGCATTAAATAATATATCCTGTAAAACACCATTTCCTAGCCCTGGTATTCTTTGCTCAGTAGCAAGAAAAGCCTTCAAAGACAACTTTTCTGATGACGAACTAACCAGTTGTTCAAAATAGTCTCGTGAAAAGCCTTCTGAAAGCGGATTTGGCTTCTCCTTAGCTACTTTGTAGTATGGATTTTCATTTTGTCCCTCTCTGAAAGCCCATATACCACCATACATTTGTACCTTAGCTATAATATGTGTCTCATCCTCAAACTCAATATCTAATTGATGCTTTTTTGGTATGTCAGACTTTTTGTTATAATATGCAAGAGATACTCCATCTCCAAAAAGTAATTTTAGATCGCTATCAGTTGATATCTCTATTAAGCCAGAATAATTCCTTG
>QKEK01000239.1 GCA_003251775.1 Clostridia bacterium
ACCAATCTTACTGAAAATCAGATATCTCTGTCATGGAGTAGTGTAGCTAATGCAATAGGTTATGACATTGAAGTTGATGGTCAGGTGCTCGATAATGGGTTAAATACCACATATGAACATACTAATCTGTTAGCTGGTTCAGAGCATAGCTATAGAACTAGAACAAGAAATGCTCAGGGGACAAGCACATGGAGTGATTTAATAACTGTAGCTACTCTAATCCCAACGCCACAAAATATTTCAGTATCAGTCTCAGAAGCTTATATAAATATAAACTGGGATGAAGTTCAGGGGGCTACTGGGTATGAAATAGAAGTGGACGGTAATATAGTAGATAACAATAGTCTGTTAGAATACACTCATAATTTATCTACACTCAATACTCAGCATTTCTATAGAGTACGTGCCAAAACAGACGTAGCATATAGTAATTGGACAGAACCTGTAAGTAGGATTAATTGGTCAAATACCTTGCCAGGAATCTGCTTAGCTGTTAATAACTATATAGATGAGCCTAATAAGGATATCGAAGTCATAATAAAGGCAAACAATATTACTGATATGTATACAATTCAATTCGAGCTACAATTCGATACTGAAGAAGTAAGCTTTGATACCGAAAGTATTTCCAATATGTTTAGTCAAGGCGAACAGAATAGTTATATTAAGTACTATGTAAATTGGCAAACAGGTTCAATCAAAGTGATTGTATCCAAAACTGGGTTAGTGCAAGGTGAAAACGGCCAGTTTGATATATTAAGCTTAAAATTCAAGCCCCAAAATACAAGTACATCAAGTATTATTGTTAATCAACAAAGAATTGTTGACTCGTTAGGAGAATACATCAATGTACCCAATGCAGAAAATATACAGCTAAGAGTATTACCTAAGTCGTAGCACAAATTAGCTTAGTTTAAAGCTAAAATTCAAATTTCGATATTCCAATCGGCAAATGCTGATTGGAATATGAAAATTAGCTTTGCGAAAGTGCATAAACAAATTTTAATAAATAATTAAACCACACAGGGGGTTATAATATATGGAGTTATTATCTGTAACAAAAAAACATAAAATTATTATTAGACTGATTTCTATCATATTGATAATGTGCTTATCATCTGTATCTGTCTTTGCTACATGCGGAGCAAAAATTGCTACAAAATCAGTTACAAAAAGTGTAAATCAATTTGACGATAAAATAAGCTATGAAGATGCAGAAGGGTATTCTGGTGTCCTAAAGAAGGATGGAGAACCAAGCTCGACAGTAGTTAGTGGAAGCTTTATTCCTGGTGTAAGTAAGACCATAACAGAGCACGCTGTTAATACAGGGACAACAGTGCCTTCATCCACGTGGCAATATGTTGATGGAGAGGGTTATTCAGGTATGATAAGCAGAGTACGCTTTGAGAATAACCCTGTTAATAAGGATAATGGTTATGAAGGCACAATTAATCAGCCACGCTTTTTTCAGAAAGATCATGAGAACACAAGAACAGACAAATATAATGCTAATGGAACTTTAATAGAAACTACATTTTCATGGGATAACATAGGTGATCATCCAGTTTACCATGTCAATGAAGATGGATATGAAGGGGATATTGATAGGGTTAGCGGTTATAAAGTTAGTGGTCCAGATAGAATCGATAAGCCTGACGGTTCTTACTCTATTGTAACAACATATAAAGCTTTTTATGAGGGTACTTTGACTAAAAAAAAGGTATGGGTTCCTGTAATTGTACAAGTAGATGATTATACTGGTTATTATAGCGGAACTGTCTATACAACATCTACAGATACAAGAGTGTGGGAATATACCCAAAACTATAGAGGAGGAGCTTTTACTAAGGAATTAAAAGAACGCAACTATGGTAATCATGGAAATATTACTTTTGATGGAGATCCAGTGAATGTTGTTTTGGGAAACTATTATGTGAGTGATACGGATTTAAGTATAATAGATAGGGGACTCCCCATTGAGATTAATAGACATTATAATTCAATTGACCAAAGGGAGGGTTTACTAGGAAAAAGCTGGCGTTTTGGTTATGATAGTACAGCTATAGAGGATAGTATATCTGGAAATGTAAAGATTATATATCCAGATGGTCACACTGTAATATTTGAGCCAATAGCTGGAACTAACACTTATATAGCACCTCAGCCTATTTTTGACCAATTAATAAAGAATGTTGATGGAACTTATACTCTAAGGCTAAAGAATAAATTAGTTAATAGATATGGAAGTGCTGGAAAGCTTATTTCGATTACAGATAAGAATGGTAATACGATAGGCTTTTCGTATAATCAGAATGGAGAACTTGATGCCATTACTGGGGCTGGAGGAATTACATTAGATATAACTTGTGAAGGAGGAAAAATAAAAAGTATTACAGACCCTATTGGAAGAAGTATTGTATATACCTATAATAGCTCTAATAACCTGATACAGGTTAAGGGAATTGCAGGCGGAACGATAACTTATGCTTATGATGCTAATGGTTTAAAATCAATAACTGATCAAAATGGTAAAAAATATATAGAAAACGAATATGACTCTTTCGGAAGAATAGTCCGTCAGTATGATGAGAACCAAAACATTACTGAGTATAGCTATGACGAGCAAAACTGGGAAAACACATGTACCTTTGTAACGAGTGGAACAATGACCAAGTATCAATACAATGAGAACATGTATGTAACTAAGCAAACTTACAGTGATGGCACTTATGAAGAGTATACCTATGACCAATGGGGTAATAAGAATAGCATAAGAAACAGGAACGGTAATACAACTAACTACACATATGACTCTAGAGGTAATCTGTTGGAAATTATGTTACCAGAACCATATAGCTATACCTTCAGTAATACATATGATAGTGCAGATAACCTGCTTCAGACAAGTACCCCAGAAGGAGCATTGTCAACCTATTCTTATGATGCTAATAGCAATCTGGAGAGAATTACGCAAAAGCTAGATAGTAGTACTAATGCAGTTACAGAGTATAATTATGACCAGTACGGCAGATTAGAAACAATAATTGACGCAGAAGGCAATACCACTAACTTAGAGTATGGCAATAGTAATCTACCCGTAAAAATAATTGACACTGAATTAAATGAAACAGCATATGTATATGATGCAGTAAATAGATGTATTTCTGTAACAACTGATAATGGAACAACAACCTATGAATATAATAATAATGATAAGATTGAAAAGATTACAGATGCTCTTGGTAATGTTACAAGAATGAAATATGATGTAATTGGAAATCTTATAACGCTTATAAACCCAGAACAGTATAATTCAAGTACAGATGATGGGTCAGGGTTTAGCTATACTTATGATGGCTTAGACAGGCTAATTAAACAAATCGACCCTCTAGGTAATGTGATAGCAGTTAAGTATAATCAAGAAGGAAAGAAGATAAAAGAGATTAATCCTAATGACTACAATCCTGCTACTGATAATGGAAATGGTATCGGATTTGAATATGACAATAATGGAAGAGTTATAAGGATAGTAAACCCTTCTGGTCAGAAAGCAAGGCTCTTTTATGACCCTGCTGGTAATCGTACAAAAATTATAGACGCAAACAATTATGACGAAGCATCTGACGATGGACAAGGTATACAATACATTTATAACTCGTTAAATCAATTAGTAGAAACAAGAGATACCAGTAATAATATTATTAGTCGTATGGTATATAATCAGGATGGAAGATTGGTTAAGGAGATTGATGCCCAAGGCTTTTTAAGTGCAGCTGATGATAATGCTAGATATGGAACACTATATAGCTATAATGCCGCAGGTTGGCTGGTTGAGCTTAGAGAACCACAAAAAATTGAGGGTGGAACTGTTTATTACAGAATTACTCGGTATACATATGATAAGACTGGTAAGCTGATTACCGAGAAGAAGTCACAGCAATATGTAACAGAGACAGGAGAACCAAGTATCTGGAATACAATTAGCTATACCTACTATAAGAACGGCAGGGTAAAATCTATATCAGATAGTGCTGGAGCGTATATGGAATACACCTATGATGCGACAGGAAAGACTATTGAAGAGAAATCCAAAATTAATGAAACAACAGAAAGTATTATCGGATATACTTATGATAATGCAGGTAGAGTGCAGAAAATATGGCGTGAAATAGATGCTCATGACCTAGTAGAGGGTGGTAGTGGGAAAGTATTTGCCGAAACACTATTTGAGTATGATAAAAATGGAAACATAACCAAAATGACACGACCTGAGGGGTATATTACTACTTTTGAGTATGACAATGCTAACCGTTTGATTGCTAAGCATGAGGAGGTTTCAGAGGATCAAATATCTGTTCTCCATAGTAGAGTATGCGTCTCTACACCAAAAAGCAATTATTATAATGGTCAGCAATTTGATAGCAAGGTAGTAATTGAACCAGAAGCCTTGGTTAAGGGGTTTAATATAGAAGTGGCATACGACGCTAGGGTTTTTGAGTTCAAAGGCTTCACGCCACTAACCCAAGGTATTTTAATTGATGGAGGTGTGACTGGAAAGGTACAAATCCGAGCTACAAACGCGAATATAAATGCAAAAACTGAATTGGCATCTATTAAGTTTAAGGTGAAGGACAGCGTCATAGCAAAGGGATATATTGTGATTAGCCCATCATCAACCTACACCGATTCAAATGGAGACAAGAGTTCTTTTTCAGAGGCAGTAGGAAAAACTACTCAAGTAAGTGGACCAGACTTAAATGAAGATGGTACAGTTGGAACAAATGATTTTACTCCAGTTGCTAAATATCTTGGTACAAGTGCTGGAACACCAGGGTTCGATGAAAAATATGATATAAATCAGGATGGCATTGTTGATGGAAAAGACCTTGATTATATGAGTAACTATCTTCTTAGTGACAGCAACGCTCAAATACTGGAGATGGCTAGATTTAGTGAAAAATCCACCAGTCCTGAATACAAAGCTAATTCAAATACAGTTATTAGGACAACGCGATACCAGTATGATAAAGCAGGCAATGTGGTTAAGGAAATTGACTGCAATAACCGTGAAACAGTTTATACTTATAATCTCAGCAATAGACTTGAAGCAATTACAGATAAATCTGGTAATACAACCAAGCTATTTTATGATGAGGTTGGGAATGTAATTAAAGAAGTCCTTCCTGAAAATTACGATGCAGGTTTAGGTGATGGGGTAGGAACAAGCTATGTTTATGACACAATGAATCGTTTAGATAAGGTGATTGATGCTTCAGGTAATGTTATAAGAAAAAACATCTATAATGTAAACGGGTGGGTTATAAAAGAAATTGATGCAACTGGATATCTTTCAGCATCAACGGATGAGAGCAGATATGGCATAGAATATACTTATGATATTGGTGGAAGGATAAATTCGATTCAAACACCAGAGGCTAAGCTTAAAGGAGTAGCCAGTGCAAGTTATACCTATGATGCTATGAATAACGTAGTAGCTTTCACTGATGGAGAGGATAATACTACTACCTATCAACGGGACTTATGGGGAAGGATTACAAAGGTTACTGACCCCAAAGGCATAAATACCCTATACACATATGACTACGCTGGAAATGTTACCTCCACTACAGATGGTAATGTGCATACTACAAAATATTCATATAATAGCTTAAATCGCCTTGCAACAATAACCGACCCTTTAAATCAGTTAACTACATACAAGTATGATAGGGAGGGGAGAGTAGCTCAAGAGACAAATCGTAATGGACAAGATATGCTTTTTCAGTATAATAGTGATAATAACCTTTCTCTTAGTAGTATAGTCGGAAAAAATGAGACAGAAAGGTACTATTATTATAGGGATGGAAGTCTTCTTGCAACAGCAAATACAACAGTAATTGATTTATACCAGTATAACAGTAATGGATACTTGCAAAAGAAATCAAGGAATGGAGAAGATATACTACAGTATGAATACAATAAAAATGGCAGTGTTACAAGTGTCAAAGATAAATCAGGACAATCTACTAGTTATACCTACGATGTGTTAGGTCGTCTAAAAACAGTTAATGCTAATGACACTCAAGTAGCTACATATGACTATAATGAAGATAGTACGTTAAAGAAAATTAGTTACGACACTGGTATTAGAACGACATACGGGTATGACAAGGATAAGAACATTACTTCTTTGGTAAGTCAAAAGGCACAGGATAGTATCATAAATCAGTTTAACTACACCTATGATAATAACGGCAACCAATTGGCAAAGGATGAAAATGGTCAGACAACGACATATACATATGATGAGCTAAACCGACTATCAACAGTAAATTATGCAGATGTAGGGGTAGAGTCGTTTACATATGACAATGCAGGTAACCGACTGACAAAAGCATTAGGAAATGAAAGTGTATCATATACATATGATAAAGCTAATAGAATGCTTCAGAGTGTGAGTAATGGAATCCAGACAATATATACATATGATCCTAATGGCAATCTTTTAAGTGAAAAGACAAATGAACAGACCAAAACTTATACATATGATGGCTACAATAGAGTTAAAGAGGTCATAATGCCTGATGGTCAAATTCAACAAAATCAATATGATGTTTTTGGGATGCGTATTTCAACAGAAGAGAATGGAAAGCATTACGACTATATTTATGACCGTGGTAGCATAATCTCTGA
>QKEK01000264.1 GCA_003251775.1 Clostridia bacterium
TAGGTACTGTCAATTGCTTATGAACCACCTTTACAAGCTCGGGCTCTTTTTGGTATAGCTTAGTTATTCTTAGTATATCCTTTGACATCGTTGCTGAAAAGAGGATGGTTTGTCGTTCTTCTGGCACATCCTTAAGAATGGTCTCTATGTCCTCTCTAAAACCAATGTTAAGCATCTCATCTGCCTCGTCTAGAACCACCATTTTAATGCTCTCCATATTAATGGTTTTTCTTCTCATGTGATCCATTACTCTGCCTGGTGTCCCAATAATTATTTGAATACCTGCTTTTAATGCACGTATCTGCCTATCTATGGATTGCCCTCCATAGATGGCTAACGACTTTATTTCCCTTTTGTATTTGGCGAATTTTTTTATCTCATCACATGCCTGTATTGCTAATTCTCTGGTTGGACATAGCACCAAAACCTGTAATTCTCTGCTTCTTTCATCAATCATATCAATAGCTGGTAGTCCAAATGCCGCTGTTTTACCGGTACCAGTCTGTGAGTGACCAATTACATCACTTCCAGATAGTATAAGTGGGATAGCCTTTGTCTGAATTGCTGTTGCTTCCTCAAATCCCATATCCTCAACTGCTTTTTGAACCTCTGATGATAGCTCTAATTCCTTAAATTGAATTTTTTCCATTAAATTATTATCCTTCTTTCTTTCTTATAGCGATAATGATATATTAATACAACTTTTTATCTGATTATTTCGTAATCTGTCCTTACTTATTAGATTATTCCCATTCAAATCGTAAGTTATTTTTGATTTCCTCATTATTCACTTCCATTTTATCATAACATGGAAAAAAAAGATATGAAAATATAATTAAAACACAAACAAAGGTTAAGTTACCTTCATATAAGCGTCTTTTTATTATTCAAATCATATTATGTTTCCTAGTACTAATAAACCTAATAAGTAATTTATGAAAATCGTTCTTCATCAATCAAAGGTACTGTAAAACACCGCTTTCTTAGTTTCCTTATCATATTTCATTGAAGTATTCGGTCGCAATATATACCCATACTGAGTAACGGATTCTTCAGAAAAATTTACAAATATCTCGACTTTCTCATCAAATTCTGTCCTCTGAATCAAGTGGTCATCTGAAAGCCATTCAAAATCTGTCATCTGTGAAAATCCAATTTCCCTGTGAATTGGTGAAAAAAATCCATAAAAATCCATTATGTCTTCACCGTATTTCTCCAAAGTATCTACGTTAAAGTGGTACATTGGTGGAGTCATATATAAAATTGAGGTAAGTTCCATCCAGTCTTGCACATTTGAAAATTTAAGAGTACCCGCACCGTAGTGGTTTGTTGAAACAAACGAATCATGAAATACAATTTCATTCAGTGGTAGTCGATATTTGGGGTCATATGAAAAAGTCACTCTCTCTTTCTTCAGCGGTACCTGCTTAAAAAACACATCTGGGGCATAGGAGGGTTCATAGGCTCCAACATAATAAGGCGAACTCAAATCTGTCAATTCTTCTTCATCAAATGATATCGCCTTTGCCATCACTCCTTCAGCAACATGTATTACAGGAGCCGCATAAGCACTTCCACCTTCTGACCCAATGACGACCCGAAAGGTATCACTAATCCACTTCATTCTATCGATTCTAGCCAAAGCATCCTCCTCCTGTGTAGATGGATGTTCCTCAGAATAATCATCATAAACCTGCCCATAGGCATCACAGTCGATAAAATAGGAGTTGTAGGGTGTATTGCTCATAATCCGATTTACACGCTCTTCCACCCATTCTCTTGAAGCAATGGGGCTCAACAGCCCACCGATTTTCATGTATCCACTTTTCTTTTCACCATTCCAATTAATAATAATCCCTTTATCAAATAAAGTCTTATCAAATTGAGCTGTAGACCAAGATAAATCAGTACCGAAAAATTGGGGATCATGAATACTGTTATACGAATCATAAGGGCCAAGTAAATAACCAAGTTCATCTGCCATTTGTGCTACTTGCGGTCGATAATCAATCATCCCGAAATCCCACAAATCATGCACCAATCGAATTCTGTCAATACCAGCATCTTTTAATTGATTTAACATACGCACTGAATACCCATACCCCCACTCCCTAGGATGTCTAATCATATCTTGATATGCTTGGTAGAAATGTATGCTATTTTCCCAAAATAATGACACTTCCGGAGAGTTGAAGGAATTATAATCCATTGAATCCATTGAGACCGACTCATACGTCTCTGGGAAATAATCTTTATCATGGAATTCATCGAGACACAAGATTCGAGAAAAACTTTTTGCTATATCTGTCATCTCGCTTTCATTAATCTCCTTTCGTTCAGAAACACCCTTGATTATTTTCCATTCACTTTCTGTCAATAATTCTTTTATTTTTAAACCTGGTGACTTTTCTTTCAAATTTGCTTGTTTAACGATTTCGTTGCAAAGTAATACCCACTTACCCTCCAAGACATCATCCAGAGTCATGCGTAGTTCTCCCCAAAGGTACCCATGCACTGCTCCTAAAAGCCTTTTTGCTTTGGGGACTTTTTTCGTTTTTTCCACCATTGTCACAAACTCCCCATTCGACAATAAATAATTACGATATTCTTTAGCTGGTTCTACCGGAGCCCCCCCCTTGCAAAAGCGAATAGAAAAACCATAACTCTTTTGAGCATTGTTGGGAGTAAAATGGTGCATAAAGTTTGTCTGGATTCCCCCCATATCATTCTCTATAAAGGTAAGCATGTTGTTATATCGGTTGGTTGCGATATATGTTAAGATATAGTCCCTTTGATCCACCCCAAAGAATGGCATCGTTAATCCTTCAGTCGTATCTAATTCCATTTTTAACAGCTCATTTCTCCAAAACACATCATCAATCGGTGCATAAATGCCTTCTGCAATCGGCAGAATAAACCCATTCATGGACTCGGTTTGATTAATCACTGGAAAATAAAATTTTTTGGACTGATCCGCTTTGATTTCTACAATGAATTCAGACTCCTTCAATTCAAAACTAACTTCTATTTCTTCATCTTTATACTTCCACTGACTAAAATTCTCTTCTTGACGAAAATTACTGATATCAGAAGCATTCAAAATGGGCTCTGAAATGGTAAACGTCAATCCTTCTTTATCAGTCGCAGTGATTTCTAATGATTTTGGGTTAATTCTGATAGTCCACTGAGTGTTTTCAAAAACAACAATTCGTAATTTCATCTGGTCCTTTACTAAAGAACCCAAAACTACTAAAGATAGCATCAGTAAACTAAAAAGCACAATTCTACCCTGTTTCAAATTATTTTTTTTGAATTTCCTTCCTGCAATCATTTTCATTTTCCCTTCTACATTATTTAAACCATAATAAAATTTGTTATTTGGTTACAAACAAAAAGGGAAGTATCACTTCCCTTAAAAACCAGAATAATCGTGAATAATGGTATAAAATTTCCATGATTCGGTCATTACATAACCCACTACTTGAGTGTTTTCACAAGCAATAACTACCCTATTCTCTTTTTTAATAAGTTCTACTAAGTTCTCCTATGAAAAAGCCGTTACTACAAAACCGTCCACTTAATCTGACTCATCAATAGAATCAATATAGTGTTTATTGTGTAATTCTAAAATCTGACTAATATTTTCACTCTTTGCAAATAAGTATTCCATTTTAATCAGCTTCCTATGATTATTCTTGCTTATTCAAAAAAACTTCTGTAATCTTCATAAATTTTTCCCTTTCTTCTATAAAAGGAAAATGTCTGCTTTTTTGAAAAAAAACCAATTCTGAATTATTTATTTTCTCGTGCATTTTTTTATTAACCTTTTCAGAAGATAAAATATCATTTCTTCCGGACATCAATAATACCGGCAAATTTATATCTTCCAAATGTTCACTAAAGTTTTCTTTTCTAATCGCGTTCATCCATTTATTTCTAGAAGGTGTAGGACGTCGCCAATCCCCTTTACAAATGACACGCGGTTGAAAAAAAACTTTATTCTCAAACAAATAATAATCAAGAAGGTTATTCATTTGTTTATGGTTTTTCAAGTTACCCATCCCTATAATTTCTTTAAAGCCATACCACGTTAATTTTACAAAATCCAGCCCTGTAATAAATTTTGAGCAAAACCACTGACTACTGACCTCTGAATAACCTGGGTTACCACAGATTACAAGAAGTTTCTTAGTCCATTCCTTTTTCAACACAGTAAAAGCTACGGCACATAAGCCACCCATACTATGTCCCACCACATCTACAGGTTCTTGGATACCGAAACATTGAAGTGCTTCTTCACCACAATCAAGCATTTCCTTTAAACTGTAATTCCCTTTTCTTGTTGATAAATATGCCTGTGGCGGATCAAAAGTGATCACGGTACGTCCCATATCTACTAGCAAATTACAAATCAGGCTTTCAGAAATGCTTGAAAACGTTGAACCATGAGGATACGGAAACAAAAGGAGCGGTTCGCCCTCTCCCACTCGATAAACCCCCAATCCGTTGTGTATCAATGCTATTCTCTGAGGCTCATTTCCTAATTGTTCTCTAGCCAGTATATCTGAATAATTATCCTTCATAACTACCCCTCCATTAGGCTTTCTTTTTCGAAAAAATCGACAATTTCCTCCGTTCACAATGGGGTTTTTTCCCAGTCTTGTAATGATACGCCCTACAAGCCTCACAGTCAAGATACCTAGGACACTTGATCTTTTTACAACTACAATTGATTGGATCTTTTTTATATTCAGTCATAATTCACCTCAACTTTAATTGATTAGTTCACTTTCTTTCCTAAACAATAGATGCATAAAATGACTTTGATGATTCCATTCTTCCATTTGATAGTTTCCATATATCTCTTCAACCACGAATCCACATTTTTTCGCCATGTCTATGATTTCTTGTTTATCAATAAGTGAAAAGGAGATATCCATATTTCTTTTTTCATAGAGAACGTTATTATCATTGTACAATTCATAGTATTGAGTCCCAGTGATTAACCCTATTTCTTTATTAAAGGTATTTATGTATTTTACAACCAAGGATTGCCTGTTGGGCAAAGGAAATTTTCCCACATCTCGCATCACACCATCGGCGGTTTTTTGGCGATATAGCGGATTATATAACGTGATAAGTAGTCTTCCTTTTTCAATTAGGTGTTCTCTGATTTTTGTAATTGCTTTTTTTCTTTTTATAGAATCGGTAATTTCTGAAAAAGAATGAAATGGTATGAACGCAAATTCAAATCGATTGTTTAAATCTAATTCAGAAACATCTTGACATATTATTCTCGATTGAATCGAACATTTCCTACGAAATATCTCAAGCATTTCTTCTGAATAATCTACACAAGTCACTGAAAATCCAGCTTCAATCAACGGAATAGAAACTCTTCCGGTTCCACACATCAACTCCAAAATTTCTCCTTTAAATCGACTACATAAAGTCTTATAAAACTGAATGTCATCAGTGGTCGTTACATAATAATCGTATAAATCAGCTACGCATCCAAAATCAATATTTTTGTCATTCATTACTCATAGCTCCCCTACAATATCTTTTTGATTTTTTATCGCATCATCTAAATAGTGATGATGTTATTAAAATCATTGTTTGTTTAAAACTATATTCTTTATGCTTCTGCCTTTATGGCATCAAGATTTCGTGTATATTTTTCAACCATTCTTGGGTCGTCCATTTTACCAAATAATATTGCCTCCTGTGGACAGATATTAAAGCATCTCAGGCAGGCTTCGCAATTACCCTGCCAAGCAGGTCCTTCCTTGTCTATTTGGATGTTATGAACTGGACAATTTCTTGAACATATCCCACATTGATTACAATTTTTTGTTTGAAATTGTTTATCAAATTTAGGTAACGTCTTTAAAAAGGCACTATGAGCCATTTTTGATAACATGCGAAACGTAAACGAAATTTCATCCACGTGACTCGTTCCTTTAGACTGAATAATCTGAGCTGTCTTTTCAATATCTTGGATCAATTTCTGGTAACGCAGTTCTTGCTCCTCTAGTGGAAGAACCGGATTAGTTCCGGGAATCTTAATGAATAAATTGCTATTGCTTCCAAAACTATATGCGAAAGTTGCCGAAAGCAACTTATCCTTTTTCTTGAGTATTCGATTTATTTGCTCAAAAGCAATTCCGTATCCCCCACCCATAGCAGCGATTGCATAAATATAATCTACCTTTTCAAAATTCATCGACTCAATAGTCTTAATGAGCATCCTCGGTAATCCAAGTGAGTGGATTGGGAATACAAATCCAACGCACCTGCTTGATGGTTTTTTCAATTCCATCGAAGACTCTGTTAATGATACTATTTGAGTATCTGCTATATGCTTCGATAATTCTAACGCAGCAATTTTTGAATTTCCTGTACCTGAAAAATAAAATATGGTGTTCATCAGATTCCTCCTAAAGTTTAATGTCAATGACAATTTATCTACATCTATTAAGAATAATGTATTTATACCTTAAATTTCATCCCATTTTTCTTACATATCTTATGTATTACCGTTTTACCTGATAATGCATTTAAAACCAAAGCACCCGCAGATGTAACCCATCCACCTGTAAAATAAAAATTCTTCAGTCCGGGTAGCATATCCATACGATCCAGTCCCAACATGGTACGAAGAAATGAAAACTTCTTGTTGGGAAAATGATCAAAACCTTGCGTTCCGCCCATATATTTTTCCCATGTTTGAAGTGTCACCACATCAATCACTTCAACATCCTCTTGGATACCCGGAAACTGTTTATCAAGTAACCCAATCACCTCATGGGCAATCTTTTCTTTCTCATTTTTATAGAGGTTTTTATCCTCAGAAAGACTCTTAAAGTAAGAATATTTTGAGAATAACTCTATTTTAATGACACCCTTTCCTTCCGGTGCCATACTTTTATCAAAACCATAAATTTGAAGCTCTAAATGTTTACAGGAATGTCCAGAAATTACTGTAGGCTCCTCAAGAAACAGGAGTAATGAGGACGGATAATCAGATAAATCTCTCTTCACGCCTAAATATACCTGAACTGCAAAAGGGATATTATGATCATCTTTCATTTGACAATAACCACGGATTTTTTTATTTTCGTATTGTCCCGAAAGCATCGTTTGTATCGTCTTTCTGCCGTCCGCATTGGAAATCACAATATCCGCCTGATGGATGCTTCCATCTTCTAGTCCCACACCCATGGCATGATTGTTTTCTGTGAGAATCTTTTTCACTTTTTTGTTAGTATGGATTACACCTCCCAATTCGAGATACCTTTTTGCCATACATTCAGCGATTGTTTTTGATCCGCCCACGGGCCAATCCATTCCTCCCCTTGTACCTGCCACATGTTTACTGATATAGAAGAAAAGCGGTATATTGGATAATGAGTAATTCAGTAGCGGAAAAGCCTCTCTTAAAAACGGATGCTTAAATCGGGCACCAAATGTATCCAATGTATCTTTGAAGTACCCAGCTCGTTTAATGATATATGGTACATATTTTAACTTTTCTCTAAACGTTCCTAATATCATTGTGCCGAATAAGTCACCTTTTTGAAATACCCGAATCCGACGAATATACTCATCGATTAGCGTAGTGTCTTCCGGCGATATTCCTTTCATATGTGCCTCTAACTGATCCAAATCATAATAATCATGAAAGTAAGTTCCATCACGACTAACTGCACTGACACACTCCTTCACTTCCACTTTTTTACAAGGAATCACGCCTAACTCTTTCCAAAAATCGAAAAACTTCATGTCAGGTGCAAAGCCTCCAAAATGATGCAGACATCCATCAAACACATATCCTTTACGTGTCCAGCTCGTACACTGCCCACCTGGGGTACTATGTGCTTCAAAAATTATTGATTCAAAGCCATTGCGTTGTGCATGTATTCCGGCAGATAACCCACCCATACCTGAGCCGATGATGATGATACGCTTCATATAAAAACCTCTTTTCTATCAATAAGCATCTATTTTCTTAATACATTCAGCAAGTACTCATGTGTTATGATGCTTGGAATTGAACCATCTTGAAACATATATAACGCAAGCCCTTGAATCATCGATAGATACGATGTGATTAAAGCAATTGGATTTCCTTCAACCACTTTCCCCACTGCCTGCCCTTTGACCACAACATGAATCATCTTTTCAAAAATCAATTGAGAATTTTTGTCAATATGTTCCTTCAACTCCGGTAGATGCTTTCCTTGTGCCAGTGCTTGAAGCATAATATGAAAGAATAACACAGAATCTCCAGTAAGAGACTCCTCTATTAATGTTTTGGATAATGTGTTCAAATCTTCCCATGGATCCCCATCCTGTGTCAGAGACTTTTCAAAAATCTCACGTGTTTTCATAAGTGCCAAATTGACCAAATATATGAAAACTTCTTCCTTTGATTTGAAGTAGTGATAAATCAATCCATAACTAAGACCGGTTGCTTCTGCGATTTTCTTCATGGTTGCCCCATAAAAACCATATTCAGCAAATATACTTAGTGCACCACCCGTGATTTTTTGAAGCGTTTCAGAGCGCATAGTATCATTTAAAACTTTTCCTCTCGGTGACATAATTTTCTCCTTATTCATTATCCTTTTGTTAGCATTATCATTTTCTGAACTTCTTTTTCTTCTAGTTTATAGAATATCACAAAAACAAATATCCCTGCAATCAATCCCACAAGAGGGAATAACACCATCAGGTACCAGAGTTTATCCTTAAATGCTTCACTTAGTGATACTGCATTCGCACTATATCCAATTTTAGCAAGCATATACATCCCTATATATCCTGAGAAAGCCCCTGTCAATTTACTAAATAATGCTTGAAGAGAAAAACTAATTCCTTCATTCCTTTGACCGGTTATATACGCACCATATTCGATACAATCGGCTGTGAACATATTCGTCAACATCATAGGCATAAAAATACCGACAGACTTCAATGCAGTTACCACCAGAAACAAAATGAAATTTTCATACCCTACAATGAGTTGTAAGAACGACATCACTATGCTAAACGAAATTCCGGAAATAAAAAGCTTTCTTTTTCCAAATCTTTTGATTAGCTTAGGTGCGAGTATGGGAATTGCTATCATAGGTACTAATGAAGCAGCCATCACAATCCCTTGCAGTGACAAGTCCCCAAGATTATAGCGAATAAAGTATAATCCCAATGTTTGATGGGTAGCAAAGGAACCAATCAACATATTTGCGGTTAAGATTGCAATTAAATACTTGTTTTTCAACATAGTTTGAATCATTTCAATGATTGGTTGAGTTTCTTTTTTGATATGAATAAACCTTTCTTTCACATTGAAAGCAAATGGCACCATCATCACAAATGCAAAGATAACTAATATACCCACAGTTTTAAAGTATCCTATATTTGAAATCACCGGTGCACTAAAAACGAGCACAATAACCATCGACACAGTTGCAACTAAATTACCAATTGACAACAGGAATGTCCGTTCTTCGATGTGGTCTGTCATAGTGGTTACTATCGCTTTTATTGGCACATCAGATATGCTAAAAACAATACACCATATTCCATACACTCCATATGCATAGATAAGACTCAACGTTTCTCCTTCACCGACTTTAAAAAACAACATCCAAGTTATTAGCGGTAAAAGGAGGATGCTCGCATTTAGCCAAGGCTTAAATTTGCCCCTCTTAGGAGTTACTTGGTCAATGATTCCACCCAATAGCGGATCTTTAATGGCATCTAATATTCGTATGACCAAAAATAAAGTTCCAACAGCAATAGGCTTCAACCCTGCATCTTCTGTATAAAAATAGTTTAAAAATTGCATTACAAAAACCATAATAGCACTCTGTCCTATACTAAAGCCTCCATAGGATATTGTTTCCAACCGATTTGTATGTTTGGTAGTATTGGATTGTTTCATATGTTTACCTCCTAGAAACCGGTGCCGGTTTTCTTCTAACAAATATCAAAACACAAATTGGCCAAAGCATTGTTACTGAAATCGGATAAATGGCCCAAACAACCGAAGGTGTCGTAATCCAGTTAACAATACCAAAGAACATAGCAAGTAGTAGGGCACCTTCAACACTAAATCTACGCACATTTTTATGTTTACTTAAAGCTATGCCAAGAGGCCACCATGCAAGAGCAAAAAGAATATAAAGGATAAAAGGATGTCTGGTTTCAATAAAGTAATTGACTAATCCATAGTATCCTCCCAGTGCAATAAAGCTAAACCATGCAAATCCTACTGTCTTCGCCTTTTGCCCAGCAAACTCACATATTGGCCACCAAAGCAAAGGGGCAAAAACAAAAATCGACCAAAAGTATTCAGGCTTTACAAGTTGATTCATTGAGAACATGAAAGCCATATTAGCTACTGCTCCCAAAACTGAAAGAGCTTTTCTATTTATTTTGTTTCTTCGGGTAACTGATATTGGCCACCAGATTAAAGCATATGCGATATACACAGTGAAAAGGTGTCTTGGCTCCACCCATAGATTGATTGCTCCGTAATATGAAACCAATATTACATAGCTACACCATGCAAAAGTTCTTGTCTTAGCTTTTTCTCCTGCAAACATAGCAATCGGCCACCAGAGCATCGGTCCTGCAACAAAAAGAAACCAAGGATATCCGGGTGTAAAAGCAAGATTCAAACCTACCAGAAATCCGATGTTCAACAATGTTCCTAGAACTGAAAGAAGCTTCCCTTTTTTTGTTTCTGCATAAAGTGCTCCTAACGGCCACCAAAGCAATAAGGCACTGGGGATGAATGACCACATGATGCTAGGAGATGTTAGTACATTAATAAATAGTAACGTGAAGGAAATGGAAATATAACCTATTAATGATATTTTAAAAAATTTATTCATTTTTATACCCCTTTTCATTGATTAATCAGTCAATAAAATTATATTACGTTTTCTCCCCTTTGTCAATCCCCACCATCACAATTTTCTGTCTTGCTTTTTATTTTTTGATAAAACATTATTATCATCAGCTACTGCAGCACAGCTTGAACACCAAATATTGTCCATATTTAAAATAAAACTTACTACCTATTTCGATCCATACACAAGCATTATATTATTAATAAAATCATCCTGAATTTTTATGACAGAATCAAATTGTTTAATAAAACTATCTAGCTGACAATGGGATATACTATCAAAAATCAAATGTACATTTGATTTGCCAAGTACAAAGCTTGGAATTAATCTCAAAACTTTCTCACTGTCAAAGTATTTATCTGGTATCCATAATAATAAATCCTGATTATAATGTATACACTTTTTAATATATTCAAGTAGGCTTGATTTCCACTTTGAGTCTCTATTATTCCAATCAGCAACAAATAATAAGCCTTTCCTTGAATTATTTAATTCATTTCCTTGAATATCTATTGCTGCTTTGTTTAAATAATTTGGTGCTTTGTTTGAAGAATCTTGAACAAAAAGTGGTATATAATGCTCACTTTTAGAAAATTCAGTATCTCTTATTATTTTACCTCTATCATCATTAATACTCTTCATTCTCCATTTACGCAAAAATTTTTCCCTATTACTCATAACAAAATTACGCTGCTCATATATACTTTGCTTAAAGGTAGCACTACCAACATGATATATTTTTGAGTTGACCATAGCTATCTTAAAGCCTGCAATTCTTATTCTTAAACACCAATCATCATCATCGTAATGCCCCGCTCCAAACCATAAATCATTTCCTCCTACCTTATCAAGCACAGCCCTTTTTATTGTCATGCATGCACCTATTGCTCTATCGATAAATTGTAGCTTCTCATAATGCTCCTCCTTTTGGGTTTCACTTTGCTTATGCTGTTCTAGATAATTCTGTTTTTGCTTGTGTTTATCAAAATCAACATAATCACATAAATGTGGTACACAAACACCGATGTTACTATTCTCAATAAAAGCCCTTATTACTGGTTCAAACCAGCCTTCAACAAATATAAGATCGTTATTTAATACGGTAATAAAATCTCCACATGACTTAGACAACCCAAAGTTAATACCAAAAGGATACCCCATATTCCTATTCAAGCTTTCATACCTTATATGTATTCCATTTACTTTTTTTGGTAGACTTTCTACTTGAACACCCGTCTCATCCTCAGAGCCATTATCTAGTATAAGTATTTCTACGCCCTCAGTAATGCCATGTATAGACATAATAAGCGTTTCAAGTGTCTGCTTAGTCAAGCCCCAGTTATTATAGCATAGTATAATAAAGCTATATGTTATACTCATTTAAAAATATCTCCCTATACCTATGGTAATCTTTCATATCTATTATTCCACAGTCATGAAAGCACCATGACCTCTTCTGGTAAGGAATAACAACCTTATATCCCTTTTTAAGAAACTCCCTGCACTGAGAGATGTCATAAAAGTGCCACCCATCAAACAAATCCTCTCTCCAAAAAACGTCATATTGAGTAGCCATTAGTAGTCCATCCACTGCCCATGCTATTTCATATGGTTGCTGTGATGCTTGAAAATTTATCAGCTTTCGTTTTCCTTCATGAGTATCCCACACCTTCCCAGCTGTATAATAAGCCTGCCACCATATACCTGTCGAAGGTCTGCTTCTAGCACCTATCACACCAAGCATGCCAATACTCTCATTTTCTTTAAATATGCTTAAAATATCAGAAATAAAGCCTTTATGAATAATGAAAACGTCTTGATGCAAATATACCTTGAATTTTGCATCAGTTCTTTGGATACCCAGATTATAGCCCTCAGCGATGGAATTTGCATTTCTAACCCCTATAAACTCTATTTCTAGCCCCTTTGGGATACTCATACGATTAACAAACCTAAGAGACTTTGCATAAAGCTCTTCATCATTAACACAGGAAATAAACGCCACCTTTTTATCATTATGCTTTATTTGCTTTTCCTTACTACTAACTAACTGGTCCAATTTCATTTACCTCCTTAATAAGCTTATTAAGCTTTGTAAGTATATCCTCCGAAACCATATCAATACAGAAATCTGTGCGTAGTGTATTATAAGCATTTTTTGCTATTTCCGCCCTGAATTCTTCTCCCTCAATCAGAGTATAAAGTGCCCTTTCCCACGACAAATGGTTATTCTCTGCTAGCAAACCATTTTCCTTGTCCTTAACAATCTCCCTAAACGGGTAAACATCCGAGTATATACCCGCTGCCTTTATAGCACCGTATTCTAAGAATTTGTTATAATACTTACAGCTATTAAACTGACTACTATTTAAGGGAGCTACTGCTATATCCCATTTTCTCTCACTCATAAAGCATCTATACTGCTCATAATCAGTAATGTAGGGATAAACCTTCACTGGAAGACCATTTAGGTAGCTTGGAGCAAAGCCAACAATCTCGAATTTAACCTTTTCTTGATACTTTTCATATACGCTTACATATGGCTTTTTCAAAAGGGTTTGAAAGAAATTCTTATGGTCTATGCCCCCAGAAAACCCTATAGTAATACAGCTATTTTTTTCAGAATTGTAGCCTTCTTCTTCAACACAATAGCCATTATTCCGTTTACGCTCTTTAAAAGAATATAGTAATGTTGCTGGTGCTTCTGTCACCAGAGTATGTTTAAACTGACTACCGAATTTTTGGGCAATTATTTTATTATTAGTCCACAGCACATCAGAAAGCTGCATTATATTACTTATCATCTGCTTGGTTTTTTCATTTTGATAATACTTTTGATTAAAGGCATATATACCACTTACATTAAGCAAATCATCGTCCATATAATATATAGTTATCCTGTCAAGCTTTTTTGCATGTTGCATAATTCTTAAGTCAATTTCCTCAGCACCTCTTATACAAATAATTACATTCCACGCCTCAATATCCTCCAGAGTTAAATCAGCACTTAGTTTAAAGCTAAAGCTAACCGCCCCCATTTGATTAATATATGAAAATGGCTCAATAACTCCAACTACTGCTGATGGCGTTTTGATATATGAAAAAGCCAAAACCCTAAGTGCCTTTATCATCGTAATTCACCTATTTAAGATAATTATTTCTTTAATTTATTCTACTTCATTAAGCTCACTTTAACTCAATTCCATTAAGCTCACTTTAACTCAATTCTATTAAGCTCACTTTAACATAATTCTATTAAGCTCAATTTAACTCAATTCTATTAAGCTCACTTTCCTAGTCCATTTATTACCCTCAAATAACCTTTTCGCTTGTTAATCAGCTCCATATAATGAATAACCTTCTTGTTCTTCATATACTCATAGACAAGCTCAAAGCCTGCCTTTGTATAGCTGGCAATTGCTGAATAATTATTTTTATATACCTTCAGATAGATTTTATCAATATTTAGATGTCGGAAGGCAAAGCTACAAAGCATTTTCGTAGAAATTGCCCCTATCCCTTTACCTGTCGCCTCCTTATCCCCAATTAGCATCCTTCCAAACTCTGCTTCCTGCTTCTCATTATCAATATTATAAAGTGATACAATCCCTACAGGTCTATTAAGACTCTCTCTTTCTTCAATTATAAACACAAGCTCATCTGAGCATATTTTATATCTTTCAAACCATTTTTTCTGTTTTTCTTCAGTAATAATACTCTTGTCAAAAAACCATTGCCTTATATCCTCTCTATTTCGCCATTCCCTTACTAGCTCAATATCCTTTTCTTCTATAGGTCTTAACAAAACCTTTCTACTTTCAATTCTATATATATGATTCATACTTTCACCTGCTAATATATTGGATTACAGCCTTTATTACCGTTTCAATCTCTGACCTAGTAAGTCTTAGATGCAGTGGTAGCGATAAAACACTATTACTTAATCTATGTGCATTCGGACAGCTTCCCTTTGCATAAGAGTACATAGGGTATTCTGTATTATCTCTATAATGCACACCAGGATATATGTCATTATCATTTAAGTGCTTTAAAAGACCATCCCTATTTTCCACTGATATAATATATAAATGCCTTGAGCTCTCGCACCCATTTGCTGTTGGTATCACCTTTATCTTATGAGCATATTTACTAAAGCCATCATCATACCACCTTGCTATCTGCCTTCTATAGGCATTATCCTGTTCAATATACTTTAATTGAACCATACCTATACTAGCCATAATAGAGTTACCGTGGTATTTATAGCCAAGATAATTCACGTCATATTTCCATTTATATGTACTATCATCATTTGCTCTAGAATATGTATCCTTGTTTATACCAAGCCACGAGTACTGCCTTGCCAAAGCATCATATTTCTCTTCCATAAAGCACAGCATTCCAGAATCTGCTGTAGGCAGGTTTTTCACTGCCTGAAAAGAGTAAATTACAGCATCTGCATCTCTACCAACTATTTCTCCATCAAGCCTTGTTCCCACCATATGTGAAGCATCCAAAATAAGCTTCAGTTTATGCTCTTTGCATATTTCAACTATTTCCTTGTATCTTCCTGTATTCCCCCCCAAGCCTACATAGAGAATTGCCTTTGTTCGTTCCGTAATCTTTTTTTTAATATCAACAGGATCTATACATAAGTACTCATCTACATCTGCAAAAACAACCTTCAAGCCCTCGTAGCCTATAGCATGATTTGTAGAGACAAAGGTAATGGGTGTTGAAATAACCTCGTCCTCCTCATTCCAATTATTCTCACTCTTAAATATCTTTATAGCCAGATGAAGACCTACTGTAGCTGAGTTCAAAAAATGTGCATATGGCATACTAGAAAATTCCTTCCATTTCTCCTCAAAAAGCACAGTCTTATATCCAAGCCCTGTCCAGCCCTTATCAAGGCACTCTTTGATTTCAGAAATACATTCCTCTGTATGAAATGTAGGCATAAATAATTGTATTGCCACTCAAATCCCCCTTTCTACCTAGAAAAATAAGCCTCTTACGCTGTCTACTTATTATTGTAGCTATACAACGTAGGGTTCATTTTTTTGTCCTACTATCATTTTATTAAGGTTTCCATAAATCGTTCGTATTATCTTATGTAAACCCTAGATAATATTTTATAAGCTAGTAAGCTTTTAACTTTATTTCCCTTTCTTTTTGGTAAACTTATGATAAACAGAGAAGTAAAGCATAATTTCAAGCGTAATCATAATTTAAGTAATCCAATCATATAATTCATTAAATCAAATTAATATAACAAGCTACGCTCTATAAGGAGACAGATATGAGAGTACTCTTTTTAGAAAGTGACCATCGTTTCATTTTTGGTTTACCTCTAGGCTTCAGAGATTTGGGACACAAAATCAGAGTATCAGGAGAGATTTCAGAAGAAAAGCTTAACACACTACTTTCAGAATTTAGCCCAGATTTATTAATACTACTAGGCTGGACAACAGAGCATTCAGAGTTAAAGCTGGAGCTAGTAAGAAGGTATAAGGAGAAATATAATAAGCCTTTAATATACTGGGCTACGGAAGATCCCACCTTTTTTGAGGCTCACTCTCTTCCATTAATACGTTTAACCGCTCCTGATTATGTTTTTACCGTTTCATTTTCAACTATAGAAAAATACAAAAGTGTCGGTATTAAAGCTTCTCAACTACCCTTTGCTTACCAACCTACTATTTTTTACAAAGAGACAAAACGCACCGCTTCTGGAAGCTATAATAATTCAAGCACAGATAATGCGTTCCTATATAAGAACTGCTTAATTGCCAATGCCTACCCTAATGTATTGAATTATTACAAGAATCATTATCGTCGTAGGTCATTGGATATTCTTATTAATCCACTTCTAAGAAATGATATTCGTTTAGATGTATGGGGTAAGCACTGGGACAAAATGAACCCCTATTTGGCAAAACACTTACCCGCAAGCAGTCTACATGGCACTTTACATTACCTGCGTACACATAGTATATATAACTCATCTGATAATGTTATCTGTCTTCAAAATTATTCAGAGGATGTGATTACAATGAGGACATATGAAATATTAGGCTCAGGCTCCTTTATGTATACGTCATATAATCATGCTTTAACAGAAATATTTAAACCAGAAAGTGATTTCATTCATATAAGCTCACCCGATGAAATGCTAGAAAAGTATAGCTACTATGAGAAGCATCAACAAAAAAAGGAAGAAATACGTATAAATGCTCAAAGAGCTGTTGCAAACCATACATATAAAAACAGAGCAAATACGATTATTAAAATTATTGAAAAGAATCCTAGCTCCTTTATTTATTAATAGACTTGCTGTGCCTCTTTATCGAAAAAGCTTTTATTATATAAAACACTTTCGTTCTCTGGTACATATTGATATGCTAAATCATTATGCTGGATTGCTTTTTGAGTATTGCCCTTATGATAGTAGCATACACAGAGCTGTAAATGTGGTTTCCACGTCCAGAGAGCCTCATCCTCTATAAAATAGCTCTCACCTCTTTTAGCATTTACTGCTATCTCGAACCAAAAGATAGCTAAATCAAAATCCGTCTCCTTTAGGTATGTCAAGCCTAAAAAATAGCATTCCTCTGCACGTGGGCAGCCATATTCAAAGCAATTATAGCACAGGCTTCTCGCCTTTTTATAATCCTTCTTATAATAATATGATTGATATCTTTTTCTCTCAGCTACCAGCTTTTTTTCTACATCTCCATCATACAGCTCTAAAAATTCATTAAAGAAACTAATAGCCTCGTCAAATTGATGATTATTATAAAGCTCCACTGCGTAGTCCATTATCTCCTGCAAGGTATTCACCTCTCCCATAAGCCTATTTCTGCTTTTTTTCTTCAAATTGTAGCCTGCTATTTTGGTATAAAATAAAAACAGTTCATCAATCACTACATTCCATTTGTATTTACTGGCAGTAATCTGCCCGTTAAGCAATAGTCTGTTTCTCAAGGACTCATCATTTAGTAGCTTCTCTATATGATTTATAAGAGCTTTGGTACTAAACGGTTGATATATAAGTGTATTATGACCATTTCTTCCATAGCTACTGATACCTGCATTTTTTGAGGTTATAACCGGGCATCCGCATGCCATAGCCTCAATAACACATAGCGAAAAGCTTTCATACCTAGAGCCTGATATATAGACAAAAGCATTTTGATATAATTTTGCTAACTCCTCTTGTGTGGGTGATACAATTATCCTTGTAACCCTTTCCTTTAAAGCCTTGTCTTCCAAGCATGGAGTAGCCCAGTATAATAGTAAATCCTTATACCGCTCTTTAAGCCTCTCATATGTCTCGATCAAAAAGTGTATCCCCTTAAACTGCACATCCCCCCTACCAATAATAAGTATATATCTTGGCTTTTTCTTTGATGCTTCAGTCTCCTCCTTTAATAAGCTTTCACCTTGTAAAGTATTAGCTTTTGTTATTGTTTTAGTTATATCAAAAAAGACACTATGATTTATAGCATTATTAAAGACCTTTGCATTTCTTCCAAAGTGTTTTTTTATTAGCTTAGCAGCAGGCTCAGAAACAGTCATTATAAACGATGGTAGCTGGTATTGCTTATAAACAAAATCCCTATGCCTCTTTTCTAATGCCTTAAAATTAAATAAATGTACATCCCCCTGTTCAAAGTATATTACTGGTGCAATTTCGGTCTCAATACACTCTTGAATATGAGTATAGTAAGTAGCAACTATTATATCGCACTCTGGTATGACTGCTGCCAATCGTATTTTGGATGAAGCTTTGATAAAGCTTGCATTAACTGGATACCACTCGGGCTTAGGTGCATAAGAAACAATTGAAACCATAGCCCCCTTTTTCATAAGCCTGTTAGCCTGTTCAAATATAATTTTACTAGCTCCACATATACTAGGATTGCTTAGAACATATACTATATGAAAGCTTTTTAAATAGCTTTTCTCTTTACACTCTTGTTTGAATATACTAACTTGATTAGACTCAAGAATACTTTGTCTGGGCTTAAATTGCTCTTGTTCAGCTTCAAACAACTCCTGTATATATGCGTACTTCAGTCTTTCAACCCGCTCATCAAAGCTAAGCTTAAATATATTATACTTCATCGACCTTATATCCATTCCTTTCCTCATGCACAAATCTGGGTTGAAAGAAAATTTTATATTTATACCTTGTCTATTTAACTCGTTTTAATTGGTAATTTTCTTCCAACCTTATCCCCTATTGACTCAAAGAAGGCTTTGTTTTTTTTAATACTATCTCTCTGAGGTGCATATTTTGCAGCCATCTCATTGTGTCTACATGCTTCCTCAACTTTTCCTAGCTGATAATAACATACACATAGTTGCAAATGGGGTAGCCATGTATAGCAGGAGGGATTCACCCTTTTCCATCCCTTCATATTTTGATTCAAATTTGATTTAGTAGCAAGCTCATACCAAAAAACCGCATCAATATATCTACCTTCACTCATAAAGCTATTTCCTATTAAGCAGCATATATCCGACCTTGGTTGCTCATACTCAAAGGTATGAAAGCAGTACCTTCTACAGCCTACATAGTCTCTTATACACAAGCAAGAATACGCAATAAGCTGATATGCAGATAAAATATCCTCATTTCGGGCATCCCCTCTCTTTAAAAAATACTTCAAAAGCTCAATAGCCTCAGCATCCTTTTTTTCTAATAATAACTCCTTTGCATAATAGTATAAATCTCTGGTACTTAAAGCTATTCCTGCTTCAAGCTGCTTTTTATATATCTCAATATTACGCATAGAGTGCTTCATTTTCCCCGTATGAGTAACACAGATATCAGTGTTATAGATATCACCGTTAACTGATAAATACTCATGAACCCTGCCAAGCCACTTGAAATTCTTATTTCTTTTAACCAATCGGTTTCTTCTGAAGCATAGGCTTAGATTACCATAATCATCAAAGGAGTAATTATATATCATAGAATAGGCATCAATTCCTCTTTCCGAACTATTCTTCAGCTCTCTAAGCTTTTCCTGATCCTTTACTAATAAAACATCATCTGCATCCAGCCAGAGGATATATTGCATTGTTGCTTTTGTAAAGCTATAATTTCTCGCTTTCGAAAAATCATCGTTCCATTCATATTCATAAACCTTATCTGTATACTTAAGTGCTATTTCCTTTGTATCATCAGTAGAGCCTGTATCTACTATAACAATCTCATCAACTAATTCCTTAACAGAATTAAGACAGGCATTAAGATTGCTTCCTTCATTTTTCACTATCATACATAGGCTTATTCGTAGCATTTATATCATCCCTTTGTAGTCAACCCAATTAAATACCTTCCATAATCACTTTTTATGTTGCTTCTGGCAAGACTCAAAAGCTGTTCTTCTGATATATAGCCCTTTCTAAAAGCAACCTCTTCAATACACCCAACATAGGCTTTACCCTTTCTTTGTGTCTTTCTAACAAAGCTGGATGCCTCATGAAGGCTCTTGCATGTTCCTGTATCATACCACTTGGTCTTTGAGTCCAAAGGTAATACCTTTAATTGTTTATTATACAAATACATTTTATTTATATCTGTAATCTCAAGCTCACCTCTATTCGATGGCTTTAATTGCTGAGCCTTATCTACAACACTACTATCATAAAAGTATAAGCCTGGTATAGCGTAATTGGATTTTGGACAAACAGGCTTTTCCTCAACAGAGATTGCCTCACCCTGTCTATTAAATTCAACAATGCCGTAATTTGACGGATCATAAACATAGTAAGCAAAGACAATTGCCTGACTCTCAAGCTCACCAATATTCCCTAAAATCTTATAAAAAGCATCTCCATAGAAAACGTTATCCCCTAGTATTAGTGCAACAGAGCTATTTGCTATAAAGCTTCTGCCTATTATAAATGCCTCGGCAATACCCCTAGGCTCTTTTTGTATAGAATACTGAATATTTACGCCATATTGTACGCCGTTACCCAACAAAGCCTCATAAAACGAAATATCTCTTTCAGATGAAATAATGAGAATATCCTTTATGCCAGCTAACATCAATACCGATAGTGAATAGTAAATCATAGGCTTATCATAGACAGGTAGTATTTGCTTAGAAAGCACCTTTGTTATGGGATAAAGCCTAGTTCCCTTACCCCCAGCAAGTATAATCCCCTTCATAGTCCACCCTGAATAGTATATTCTATTATATATTATGTTAATAATATAAAAAGGCAACAGCAAATTCTTCACAATATACTCATATAACCAATGGCTTACCCTCCCACAATATGACTTGTTTATTAGCAAAACTGTCTTCAACACCTTTATACTTTGACTGTACAGCTTTCTCTAATACTACGATATCTGAGTAATCAATCAAATCATCAGTCAGCTCATTAATATAAGCACAAATTATGCTATATTTCTTCTCTAGCTCCTTTAATACCGCAAGCTTCTCTGGATTATTTGAATTATTATCCAATATAATAAGTAAAATTTCCTGATTTTCTAACCTAATCGGTTGTTCGGCTTTTTTCATTTCCTTCATCCCCTTATGCTTCATACACCAGGGTAAAATATGCTTACATTTAATAGCTTCTCTGAGTCTGCTCTTTTTTAGAAAGCTTAAATCATCTAATTCATATTCTTTAAGCATATGGGGCAAAAGCTTATTATTCCTTTCTATACTATGAAAGGCTCTAAAAACAGGAACATCTATAATACAATCTATCCCAATAGACCTTTCATGCTCTCCCTCAACATTACTAACTACCTTATCAACATGAATGAAGGGGACATGCTTAGCCCATCTAAGCCATAAATCCCAGTCACACAGCCTCCTCATTGCAAGATGACAATCATACCCTCCGTACTGATAAAACAACTCTCTATGATGCATGACTGAATTATTAGCAAGCCTGTTTTTTTCGTTTATCTCATTATAATCAAATGGCTTTCCAAAAACAAAGGTATGTTTACTTTTCATAAGCTTATACTGAACCTTTCCATAAACAACACATGGTTCAGGAACTTCATTTATAACACTATATAAGCTCTCTAGAGCATCCTTTTCCCAAAAATCATCATCAAACTGATAGCAAACATATTTTCCCCTAATGTATGGTATTGCCTGATTAATTCGTATAGCTGGTAACCCAGAATTACTATCATTACGAATATATACAATTCTGTAGTCCCTATTCATAAGCTTACTTACTATCTCTCTGGTCATATCCACTGAGCCATCATCAACGATAATGAGTTCAAACTGTACAAAGCTTTGCTCAAGAACACTTAATATACTTCGCTTTAATAACCCATTATTACCTCTGCAATAGGTTGGCATTATTACACTTACTAAAGGTTCTTTTATGAGATTTGAGGACGTTATAACCTCTGCGTTATTTATAAATTTATCTGCCTTTATCATAAAACTAACCACTCTAAATATAATTATTCCTTCTTTATAATATATTTTTTATGAAATTATGTTGACTAGTTGTCGAATTTTTTCACATCAAGAAGACAAGCAGAATAAAATATATTACATAATATTTTAATAAAGGAGTGTATGGGTTTGGAAAAGAAAATTACCTATATGAAAAATGGAACATGTCATATTAAATTTATCTATGATAGCCAATGCTGCCCAATCTTTATACCTGGACCTCCTGGACCTCCTGGCTGTCCAGGACCTCCAGGACCTCAAGGTCCAGAAGGCGAACAAGGTCCCAGAGGACGTCAGGGTCACATAGGTCCAAGGGGCTTTAGAGGTCCAATGGGACCTCAGGGTGAGACGGGATTAGAAGGACCTCAAGGTGATACTGGACTAGAAGGACCTATGGGGCCTCAAGGTGATACTGGACCAGAGGGATTAATGGGGCCTCAAGGTGATACTGGACCAGAGGGATTAATGGGGCCTCAAGGCGATACTGGACCAGAGGGATTAATGGGACCTCAGGGCGATACTGGTCCAGAAGGACCTCAGGGCGAAGGAGCTGACTTAACCCAGAATTCAAGCGTGGCTCAACTTCAGTATATTTTAGAGCAAATGCCACTTATAAGCCTAAATAACACTGGAAGTCTTAGCAATCCTGATGGTCTTGTTACAATTAAATATAACCGAGATGGCAATACAACAGGCAAAATACTTGGATTAGAAAGCGATACTTCAGTAGTAGATCTACTTGCTGGCATGTTACTCTTAGGTACACCCGAGGGAGAGATAACAAGTAGAATCAGTTTAAACAAGATAACTGGAATTGAATTAATTGGTGATGACTCCTTCTTTAATCCTGATGGAACCCTAAAGCTTGACTTGATGCTTCCACCATCCCCACCATGCCAAGGCTCAGATGCTGAATGCGAAAAATGTGTACGTAACTGCCTGACTTCAAAGGTGGGAACTCCTGAACTGGTTGAGGTTATTGTTGATGGAGAGGAAATTCCTATAGACACTGTAAACGCAACTGGATACGGTGTATCATTCATTGGTACTAAAAACATGATTTGTAATCGATTTGTTGATGAGATAAAATAACGTTGAGATAAACTAACAAGATTCTTAAGCTGTCCACTATCTCTGATAGCGTGGACAGCTTAGGGTTCTTATTCTTCCCCTAGCTTAAACCCTTTCACTAAGCCTGAATAAATACAATCTTTTGTATTAAAACTCCACTGATCACCTTACAAACGTACTCACAATTAATTTGGTGTAGTGTCAAGCCAATAACATTATTAAATATTCGTGCTATTATCTCCTTAGTAAATAATACATTTGTTTTTTGACTATCATTTACTCCCTTATGTATAAGATTTATACAAACACTCTCACCCTTATATTCATCTCTTAGTAGTATGATCTTAACGTAGCCTATTCCCAGCTCACAGCTCAGTACTAACTATTTGAATGGTCTTTGTTAAAAAAGCACAAATCAAGTCAAAATTTGTATTTACCTTAGTCGAATTATCTATTTTACTCTCTACATCTATTATACAACCAATATCTGTTTTACTCTCTACCTCAAATTTAGTCTCTACATCAAATTTACTCTTCACTCCTACTTTTTTATCACTATCCGAATCCCTATTATTCATTTCTATATTATCAACTATTTTATACACTAAAGAGCCTATACTAAAGTCTTTACGCTCCTCATTAACATTTATCAAAAGTAATCGCAAAAGCTCTGTTACCAGTCTTATCCTTAATTTAACATCTTGCTGAACCATGTTAATATCATTTCTATTAGAATTTTTATTTGTATCCTCTACGCCTTCACCAATTATCTCCAAAGCCTCAAATGCTATATTTCCAAAAAAATCAAGCGAGTTACGAACCCCCAGAATAGTATGATCTATATTCTTGAAAATGTTTTGATATGCTTGATTCTTTACCTCCAGTGCACACTTAATTTCTTCTTTCTCACTTAAATATTTATAGTAATCTAATGCCTGCCTTATTATAACCTTAAACTCTTCCTCCATCTTCCATGGTTTTGTAATAAACTTAAAAATATCTACATTATTTATTGTAGCAAGAATTTGTTGTAATTGAGTATACCCCGAAAGCACTATTTTTACAATGTTTGGGTATTTTCCCTTAACCTCCTTTAAAAGCGTCAAGCCATCCATTTGAGGCATACGCATATCGGTAACAATTACACTAATTTTGTTCTTTTTTAGTATTTCTAGTGCTTCACTTCCGCTTTCAGCAAAAAAGCATCTGTAATCCTCGTCAATTAACCCTCTTCTAATAGAGTTAAGAATATGTATATCATCATCAACAAATAAAACTGCATATTGATTAGTCATCGCTCCACCTCAAATATTATTCAACTTCCAT
>QKEK01000225.1 GCA_003251775.1 Clostridia bacterium
AGTGAAATAACAAATTCCTATAAACTTGTATAAGTATAATTAAATATTTAATGGTATTCGTACAACGACCTCAGTTCCTAAGCCTTGTTCACTATTAATCTTAATTTCACCCTTATGCTTATTAACAATTTGCTTAACAATGGACAATCCAAGACCACTACTTTCCTTATCCACTAATAAAAATGTATCAGCTTTGTAAAATCTATCAAATATTTTACAAAGCTTTTCCTGTGCAATCCCCTTTCCATTATCCTCAACCTTCAGTACACAATGCTCTGAGTCTTCAAATAGGGTAATCTTCACAGAGATTTGTATGCCACTATGCTTTAAAGCATTATCTATAAGGTTAATAATTAAGCTTCTTAATGCTGCTTTATTTCCGTAAATATTAACGTCATCTTGGATTTCTTTTGTAATAATACTCTTATATTTATCTGCTTTTATCCTCATGTCGTCACACGCATTTTCAAGCAAATCGGAAAGGTCTATTATCTCTAGTGCATGTGAGCTAATATCTGACTCAGCTTTTGATACCTCTAAAAGGTTTAGAACCATATTATGCAATCTATCACACTCTGATTTAATTTTGTATATACTTTTTTTTATAAAGACCTTATCATCAAAGCCCTTATTAAAAATTATCTGAGTATAACCAGAAATTATAGTTAAGGGAGTTTTCATTTCGTGAGTTACATTATCAAAAAAGGCTTTACGAAAGCCCTCTAGCTTCTGTAAACGGTCTCTATCTGTTTTAATAACATTAATCTGCTGTTCTAGCTTATCCTTCATAATATTAAAGTCCTTTGATAGATTTCCGATTTCATCGTTTGAAATAATGTTTATTTCTGTATCGAAATTACCCATGGCAATTTCCTTGCTAGCTTTGCTTAGTTTAACTATGGGAACTGTTAATTTTCTTGATAATAGAATTATAAAAGTAAATATAGCTCCGAATACAAAGATGATGCTTTTATTTATTAATCCTAACAAGTCCATACTGGATTTAATTATTTCAGAATAATCCTTAGTAATCCTAAAAATACCAATCCTTTCATTGTTGACAATTATGGGACAGGAGAAAGCAACAATATACTTATCTCCATAGGGCACTATAATAAATGAGGATTTATTGTTTATTGCTAAATTTATGTCGCTATCTCCTTCTTGTCTGAAATTTATACTATCCATGCCCTTATTCTTGCTTTTAACATTTGCCTTATCATAACCCTCAAAATATATAATTCTCCCCTCAACATTCGCTGAGTCACTTAGGAATTCTCCATCTGCTGAGTATAGAATTATTCTGTTATTTGCTCTTAATGCTAGCTCTGATGCTATTTTAGCTGGGTCAGCTTGTATGTTTGTTTCATTCATTTCAAGCTCATTTATATTAAAATATTCCTTAAGATATAAAGACAAGTCTCTTTGATATGTTTTCAAGCTACTCCTAACAATGACTCTGTTATTCTCTACAATCATATTGTTAATTAAGCATGTCATTATTACATATCCAATACAGAATATAATTAAGAAACCAAATACAAACTTGTTTATAATAGATAATTTCATATAATCTCCCCTATGCCTGTGGCATAAATAACTAATGTAAGCGGTTTCCAAGCCATTTTGCCTTGGCAAATTAACAAAGCTCATTAGAATTTCTATCTAATTTAAATTTCGTTAAACGCTTACATATCAAAACAATTCTTCCTCTCTATATCATTTTGTAGCCTGTACCAAAAATTGTTTTTATTAAAGTATCCCCATTTTGATACCTGAGCTTTTTTCTAAGTCTCTGAATATGTACATCAACAGTTCTGCTCTCTCCAGCGTAATCATACCCCCATACACACTCCAGTAATTTATCCCTTGAGAATACTCTTCCCCTGTTTTGTGCAAGTGTTATGAGTAGCTCAAACTCCTTTGGTTTCAAATGTATTTGGTTATCACCTAAGAATACCTCATGCCTTTCACAGTAAATCTTTATTTGCTCTGTCAGACAAATTATCATTTCGTCACTTCTATTATCACAATAACCTCTATTATTTTCATTGATGCTACTTAAGCTAATTAACTGAGCTCTCCTAAGACATGATTTTACCCTAGCTATTACCTCTCTTAATACAAATGGCTTAGTAATGTAATCATCTGCACCAATTTCCAAGCCTACAACCTTATCCATTATATCACTTTTGGCAGTAAGCATAATAATGGGTATTCTATACTCTGCTGAAATCTTCTTGCAAATTTCAAACCCATTTATATCAGGAAGCATTAAGTCCAACAAAATCAAATCAACTGCTTTATTTTCAATTATAGCTAAGCCTTCACTTCCTGTTTTAGCCTCAATTACTGAGTATCCTTCTGTGGATAATGAATAAGATATAATATCTCTTATTGCCTCATCATCTTCTATTATTAGTATGACCTCCATTAATGTATCCTCCCTGTAATAATACCATTAATAAGCATGGTATTACTAACTTGAAAAATTGAATTTTTTTATCATAATAAAACAAGGTTCTTAAGTTGTCCACTATCATGATAGCCTCCACAACTTAGGCTTATTATTAAGCAAACAGCTTATGACAATTATATTATAGAAATGTTGCTAAATTGTAAACAGTTATAAACTTGTCTTTCAAGTTATTCTTAGACTTATTGGTTATGTAGCAAGCCTTCACATAAGAGCTTATAAGTTTTCTTGTAAAAGTTGAGGTCTGAATAGTTGCCTTAGGTGCACATCATTTATTAGAAATGACTATTATCATATTGAAAAGTTGATTTTATTAATATATAATCTAGTAAGTAGAATTTATAGCTATATTAAGTAATGCTTAATAATTGACTTAGTTTAGGAATAATAATAGTTGTCATTTATACTTTGTTTACATAAATAATAACATGACAATTATTTTTATTCTATTGAATTAAATATTTTTTAATAATATATATAAATTCAAATAATATTACTATAAAGGAATGATGTAAATGAAGCTTGGTATCGTAGGATTGCCAAACGTTGGAAAAAGTACCCTTTTTAACGCCTTAACTAAGGCTGGTGCTGAAAGTGCCAATTATCCCTTCTGCACAATTGAACCTAATGTTGGAATTGTACCAGTTCCAGACGCAAGGCTTACAAAACTCACTGAGATGTATAACCCAAAAAAGATTACACCAACAACGATAGAATTTGTGGATATAGCAGGGCTTGTGAAGGGTGCAAGTAAAGGCGAGGGCTTAGGTAATAAGTTCCTTTCTCATATCCGTGAGGTTGATGCTGTGGTTCACGTAGTTCGTTGCTATGAAGATTCTAATATTGTACATGTAGACGGTTCTATAGGACCTGTTAGAGATATAGAAACCATTAACCTTGAGCTGATTTTTGCTGATATTGAGGTTCTTGAAAAGCGTATAGAGCGTACAAGAAAAATGCTTAAGGGTGGAGATAAAAAATATCAATTTGAGATTGACCTCTATGAAAAGCTAAAGAATAATCTTGAAAAGGAGATACCAGTACGTGCAGTAGAATTAAATGAAGACGAACAGCAGCTGGTAAAGCATCTTTTCTTACTGACCTCAAAGCCAGTATTATACTGTGGAAACGTTGGAGAAGATGATATATCAAATGTAGAGGATAACCCTTATGTGAAAGAGCTTAAAGAATTTGCTCAAAAAGAAAGCTCTGAGGTTATGCTTATTTGTGCGAAGATTGAAGAAGAAATATCTCAGCTGGAGGAGGAGGAAAAATCTGAATTCCTATCTGAGCTAGGGTTAAATGAATCTGGCTTAGACAGATTAATTAAGGCAAGCTATAAATTATTAGGTTTAATTAGCTATCTGACAGCAGGCGAACAAGAGGTTCGTGCTTGGACAATTACTAAGGGAACTAAAGCACCTCAGGCAGCAGGAAAAATTCACTCTGATTTCGAAAGAGGCTTTATACGTGCTGAAATTGTTGCATATGATGATTTAACTGCAAGCGGCACATATACCAACGCTAAGGAAAAGGGGCTTGTTCGTTCTGAGGGTAAGGAATATATTATGAAGGACGGGGATGTAACCTTATTCAGATTTAATGTTTAGTTATTCTTGAAGATTACTACTTGAATATATTAATAATGAGACACTATATACAGCAAACCACCCGCAAGCGGGTGGTTTGCTGTACCCCCTATAAATTAATTGTACATAGAGATAATCTTACTATATAGATGTTCTACCTTATGCTTCAGAGTCTTATACGGGAGAAACTCAAACTATACTGCTTCATTTTCCTTCTTCCCCATAATATGTTTTTTTTAATTATATTATATATATTTAGTTTTTGTAAGTTCTAAAAAAACTAGGCCTGTTCATGACAAGAATTATTATATATAATGTCTTTTTGAGGTAGATTTATAAACACAGTGGTACCTTTACCTTCTTTGCTTTGCACATTTAAAGAGCCACCGTGTAATTGAATTACATTGTAGCAATATGATAAGCCAACTCCATAATTGCTTTCTTTCTTTTTAGTAGTAAAAAACGGCTCAAATATTTTGGAAATATCATTTTTTGATATTCCATCACCATTATCCTCTATCTCAAGCGTAACAAGCTTTTGATTTCTAGTACACCTAATATAAATAACAGGGTTTATTTCTGTAGCCTCTATAGAATTTTTTATAATATTTATTATTACTTCCTTTACATGAATATAATCTAATGGCATAAATATATATGAATATTCCTTAACAATTTTTACTTTCTTTTCATCAATAATTGGCTGTAATGAAAGCAAACTAGTATCTACGATTCGAGCTAAATTGTAGACTTTCTTGTTAAGCTTTATTTCTTTAGTATAATAGTTAATTGATTTCGAAAATTTAAGTAAATGCTGCGTAGAATTCAATATACTATCTATATTTCTATCTAATAATAAATTATCTGTATCTATGTTATTTTTTATGTTATTTATACACATGGATATTAATATCATTTCATTCTTTATAGCATGATTAAATACACTTACTCCATTATTTATTGTCGTCATACTATTGAGTAAATCATCTTTTTCAATTCTTAATCTAACTCCTAAAACCCCCTCCCTTATGCCTAGATATATAAATATAGTAATCATTAAGACTACAAACCAAATATCAAAATTCCAGAAATGCTTAATTTCAAGTGCTGGTATAATGAATGCACTTAAAAATCCATAAGCTATAAAAGGTACTACTATAAAACAAACCTTATAGCGTTGCCTTTTAATATAAGGATTTTTTTCATCTATAGTAGCCTTTATTAATAAAAATATACCAATTAGTCCATACGGGACTACCCAAAACAGATTTATAAATAAATGAGTGTTTAAATATGGAAAATTATAATATGGAAATTTAGTAAAAATAATTATTACTGGTAAAGAAGTCAATATGTGCGTTATTAAAAGTATTCTTTTTTTATTAATATTTTAATCATTTTTATAGAATGAGTAGCTAACAGAAAAATTAAGAAAAAGATATGGTGGAATATGATGTGAAATGAATAGTAGCATATAACCAAAACTATTCATAAACTCTCTTAAAATAGGAAATAAACTAGTCGCCTCTAGTTCAGGTATAATATACAAATGTATAATAACCGCAAGATTGCCTAATCCACAACAAAAAGGTATTAAAGCACACCAATAAATAGCAGGGCTGTTTTTATTACAATAAAAAGTAATTATACTTAACGCAAACATAAATTTTAGTAAAATTATTAATTTAATCATGTTGACTTGAACCTCTCTTAATTGTATTCATAACATCCAACAAATTTATTTTAACATAATTACTAAATTAATACAATTAGTTATTGACTTTTACTATTATTATTGTAAAATAATTATATCGTTAATTAAATTAGGTAGGTGAGATTAATGGAAAAAATTAAACTTGCATTAGTAGATGACTGCGAAAACTGGTTAACGGCAATGAAGGATTTTTTAAATAATGAATTAGACCTCCAAATAGTTGGCACTGCAAGAACAAGAGAAGAAACAATCAGACTTGTTCAAAACGAAGATCTTGATGTAATTATTATGGATATTAACCTAACAGAAAATAATATTGATGGAATATATATTACTCTTGAAGTCAAAGAAATCAGTAAGGCAAAAATAATAATGTTAACATGTCTAAACGAAAAGATTTTGATTAAGAATTCATTCATTGCTGGGGCAGTTAATTTTCTCAACAAAGAAAACTACACACAATTACCAAATCTAATTCGTTCAACCTATTATAATAATTCGCCTATCGAATACATACTTAAGGAATATGTCACATTAAAACAGGAAGAACAAATTAAGCACTTATCAAATGCAGAAACTGAAGTATTTGAGTTGTTAAAAAAGGGTTATAATAAGCCTCAAATACAAAAAATATTATTTAAATCTGAAGGAACTATTAAAAATCATGTGAACGCTATACTAAAAAAACTTGGTGTAAAAAACAGCAACGAAGCAGTTAAAAAATATAAAACACGAGGTCTGTTTTTTAGTAAGAGCAGGAGACCTTAGCACTACTGAACTACATGTCCAAAACATTTACTCTACTTACACATTACTTATTTATATCTAGCATTTTTTCGTAAACCTTTGTAATTATAGATGCGTATTTTCCTGTTTCAAAACTTGCACCGACAAAATCGTCGCCCTCAAAAGGAGAGTGCCTCTTATTTGTCAGCAAAACAATGATTAAATCATACTCAGGGTCAATAAGCACAACCGTACCAGTCCAACCAGTTTTGCCAAAAGCCTTATTGCTAGCATACGGACCATATCGATAATTATTTTTGTCACTCCCCCCATAATCCCAACCCAAACAATATCTTGAATAAAGCTTGGACGGCGTTGTATACTTTTCTACTACCGATTCATCAAATATCTTTGCATTGCCGTAAACACCCTTATTAAGAATCATTTGTGATAAAACTGCAAGCTCATATGCATTAGAAAAAAGTCCTGCACTACCCGATACTTCATTCATAGCATAATAAGCCAATTCGTCATGCACCTCTCCCTGCAAGGTATGCTTTCTTACACTATTAAAGCTATATCTATTATCTCTAGTATTTCCACATCTCTCTGTAGCTGCAAACTCTGATTTTTCTATACCCTTTTTTAAAGGTGAATATAACGTCTTACTTAAACCTATTGGCTTATAGATATTATTCTCTACATAATCATCCATGCGGACTCCAGAAACAGTTTCAATAATACACCCAAGTGTCATAAACCCAATATCACTATACACACTCTTTGAACCCGTTTCATAATCTAGTGGAATCTTATAAAGCAAACTCATTGTTTTATTCCTATCTAAAGAGTAAAAATCATCTCCTAAAGTATTATTTGGGTAATACATCGCAACTGACGCTGGAAAGCCTGATGTATGTGTAAGTAGATGCTCCATTCTCATATTCTTTTTATCTGTACTATTAAATCCATTCAAATACTTTGAAACTGAATCCTCTGAGTTTATATCCCCATCAGTCTCTAATTTCATCAAGCCAAAAACCGTACCAAATACTTTTGACACTGAAGCAAGATCAAATAACGTATCCTTATTCATCTGAACAGGATTTTGCAATAACTCTAAACCATCATATTTCAAAGAATACCCATACGAAGTATGTTTCGCAATTTGCTTATTCTTGGCTATTAATAATACTGCACCTGGGAAGCCTTTGCTAACCTCATCATTTATAAAATTATCAATTTCTTCTAGCTCTTCTTGGGTAAATTCTGTGCCAGTATATACATCGGATAACACAGGATAAAGATATTCCTGTCTAGTAGCATCCTCATTACTAGAGATAATATCAGTATTACTAGTAATATTATCTTCATTATCCACTAATTCGTTTGAACAGATATAATTATTAGTTTTCTGCGTTTTCATTTCTGTTGATTCATTATCACTATAAGCATCCACTTTGCTTTGCTGACTGTCAAATTGTCTATTACATCCTGTAACCAGCATGAGACATATTATAATCGAAAGTAAAATTACTCTCATAATAAAACTCCCTCCATGAAACATTAATACCAAAAGTTATCAATATAATTTTATCATTTAATAGTCTCTTGTCAAGTTGATATACTACTTTCTTTAAATAATGAAAGCCTTTCATAGCATTCCATGTATATGAATAACAATATCAATATGTAACAACGTAAAAAGCTTGATTGTATCATTTTTGTAAATTTCACATATACTAAAGTATTATAAAATCTTGTATTAACAATAAAATACCCTGCTGTAACAAACAGCGGGGTTTTTTAGGAGGATGGTTATGTGTGGAATTGCAGGATGGATAGATTATAGGCGAAGCTTACTAAATCCAAAGGCTATAGAATCAATAAACCAAATGAAGAATACACTATCTAGGCGTGGCCCAGATGAGGAAGGAACCTGGCTATCAGAAAATGCGTTACTAGCTCATAGAAGGTTAACCATCATCGATCCAGAAGGCGGAAAACAGCCAATGTCAAAAGAATTTAATGGTAAAACTTATATAATAACCTATAACGGAGAATTATATAATACATCAGAGCTTAGAAATGAATTGCAAAGCTATGGACATAAATTCAAAGGTCACTCAGACACCGAAGTACTTTTGACAGCATATATACACTGGGGATACGATTGTATCACAAGGCTAAATGGGATTTTCGCCTTTGGTGTTTATGACCAAGCTGAACAAACACTTTTTTTAGGGCGTGATCATTTTGGTGTCAAACCTCTGTTTTATACTATTAAGGACTCTTCTATATACTATGGTTCTGAGATAAAGGCCTTGCTGGCAAATGATGAAATCCAACCAGAATTAGATTTAAACGGGCTTGCGGAGGTGTTTTATATACTTCCCTCACGTACACCTGGAAATGGAGTATTAAAAGGTATACACTCTTTAAGACCAGCACACTATTTAATATGGAATAATAATGGATGTACAATAAAAAAATACTGGTCCTTACAGAGTAAACCACATGTAGACTCTACTGAAAAAACAATTGAAACACTACAAGCACTTGTAACAGATAGTATTCAAAGACAGCTTGTCTCTGATTTTCCGTTATGTACCTTTCTTTCAGGTGGACTTGACTCAAGTATTATTAGTGCAATAGCTGCAAACTGGAATAAATCTAAAAACATGCCTGCATTAAATACCTATTCTATTGATTATGTAGATAACGATATTTATTTTAAAAACAGTACATTTCAACCAGATGCTGATAAACCATGGGTTAAAAGAATGACAGAGCATTTTGGCACAAATCACCACTACATATATAATGATACTCTAGCTCTAGCTGATTCACTATTTGAGGCTGTTGATGCGAGAGATACACCTGGAATGGCAGATATTGATTCTTCTTTACTATTGTTCTGTAAGGAGATTAAAAAGGATTATAAGGTTGCTCTTTCAGGAGAATGTGCAGATGAGATATTTGGCGGCTACCCTTGGTTTCATAAGAAAGAATTACTTGAAGGTAGTACCTTCCCTTGGTCAGTCAATCTAGATAACCGAACAAGGTTCCTATCACTTGACCTTATCAATAGCATTAACCCTCACCAATATGTTGAACAACGCTTCGTTGAAACATCCTCCGAAACACCTAAGCTACAAGGCGAGAATAAACTAGATGCACTACGCAGACAAATGTTTTACTTGAATATAACATGGTTTATGACAACTCTACTTGACCGAAAGGATCGTATGAGCATGGCTACTGGACTCGAAGTACGTGTACCTTTCTGTGACTACCGTCTTGTACAATACGCTTGGAATATTCCTTGGGAAATAAAAATGTTTAATGGTAGAGAAAAAGGCATATTAAGAAAAGCTATGGAAGGTCTCCTCCCCGAAGATGTACTTTATCGAAAAAAGAGCCCTTACCCAAAAACTCATAACCCAGAATATGAAAAACGTGTATCGGAAATACTAAGGGAAATACTTAATAATCCAAACGCTAAAATCAAGGCTCTTGTTAATAGTAACGAGATTACTAATATGATAAACTCAAAATCTGATTATGGAAAACCATGGTTTGGTCAGCTAATGGCTACGCCTCAAATGTATGCTTATCTAATACAGGTTGAATACTGGTTAAATAAGTATAAAATAAAGATTTTATAAAAATTGAGTCAGTAACAATAATTATTTAAAAATGGCTGTGCACTAATCATTATGTGCAACAGCCATTTACATAACTTTAGAAAAAATCTTGTTGTTTGCACAATAATAATTAATTCTCTTTATACTACCATATTATTAATTATTGTTCTTCTAACCCTTTCACTAAGTTGCATCTCATCTTTTTTACTTAGACCTTCAGTTGGTATTGGTTTTCCTATCACACATTTTGCTCTAGCAGAACAAATTTTAGTTCCATTCTTACTCATAATTTTGTGGCTATTAATTAAAGATATTGGTATAATTTCTACCCCTGCCTTTATTGCTATTTTCAGACTACCCTTTCTAAACTCAGCAATCTCTTTACCTTCATTTAACTTACCCTCAGGAAATATTATTAGTGAATAATCACCCTTGAGTAGGTTAACACTGCTTTCAAGACATTCGTAACTCTGTCTAATATCCTTTCTGTCCAAAAAAACGCACTTCATCTCCTTCATCCATTTTCTTATTATAGGTATCTTTTGTACTTCAACTATTGAAATAAATGCCTTTTTCTTACAGATAAAACCATGAATAATTACATTGTCAAAATGACTTTCATGATTACTCACAAATAATACAGATTTATTTCTTGGTATGTTCTCAGCTCCAATTATATCTATCTTTGAGCCTGAAATATAGAATAAAAATCTGCAAAAAAAGCTGGTGACCTCATCTACTTTTTTTTCATACACTTTTTGATTAAATAACTTAACAAGTTGTAGCAAGAATAATATCGGAATCGTAAAAAATGTGAACAACCACCCAAGTACATACCAATATACAGTTCTTAGCATTTCCCCTCCAAAACTAAACTAGTTTATTTTATTTATTTCCTTTATATTATACCATAAAAACGATTATTTTCTACAAAAAATTTCATATAAGAACTCTAAGCAGTCTAAGCTATTAAAGATAACAAGAAAGCTTAAGAACCTTGTTATTAGTAGAAAAAAGAGACACACAGCTAGCAATTAGCAACTGTGTGTCAAATAAGCTTTTTGCGTTGTTACATATTTATGTAAAATCACATTCAATAAGTGTAGTACTTATTTATATTATTCAAAACAACGCAAAATAGCGTATAAATTTACAACAACAAAAGACTCAAATACTAATTTTATATTAATCTCCTTTGTTCACCACTTTAATATTATCTACTATAAATATATTTGACGAAGTATTTGGTTTATCTTCCCACAAATACATGTTAAACAGAGCGATTTCAGCCTGATTTATTCCATTATCACCGAAAAACCAGCCATCATCCCCCCAGTAAGCAGTTTGTGGTCCAAGATTATCTATTTCAATTGTTTTAGTACTATTTTCTGCAATTCCAAAGTAATATGTTCTATAAGTCCCGCTTGAATCAACGATATTAGCACGTACCTGAATTGCCTCATTATTTGGATTAGTAATATCAGCTGAGAAGGTAGTACCAACACCCCAATTCCAAGTACTTACTTCATTCTTAGGTATAAACTGAATACCAGAGTAATCAGCATCCAATTTGCCTACATTAACCTTGATAGCTCTACTGCCATCAGTTGCACCGTCTGTTACATATTCCACAGTTGCTTCTTTATACGCAGATACTATACCTAAGTCTTCACTCTCTTCAAATGATATATTTGGCATAGTTACTAAAGCGGAGGCAAAGCCTGTAATAGTTACCTTACATGTTGTAGATATGCTAGTATTATCCTCTGATTTTGCAGTTATATCTACTACTCCATTCATTTTAGCTGTAACCAACCCATTTTCATTAACAGTAGCAACTGTATCATCACTTGATGACCATACAATTCCCTTAAAGTCTGCGTTATTAGGTAATATTGTCGCTGTTAATTGCAACGTTGGAGTAGCTGCGTCAATAGCTGCTTCTGTTTTATCTAGCTCTACGCCTGTAACTTCTATTTTACCATATCTTAGTCTATACATTTGACTATGAATTTCCTTTGCTGCATCAACTAGATTTGTGTATGGTATATCTGTAACATCAGTAAATCCTGTATTATAGTTTTCTCCATCCCATGCTCTACCTGTCAAAGGCTGATCTATATATTGAAACCAATGAGCTCCTACAAAATATGGGCTATTAATTACTGTTGTTAAGTAGTCTTTATACATTACTCCTCTATCGGCTTGATTTTTAGCTGAAACCAAGCCACCTGCAAACATCCCCCTATCTGTTGAACCAAAGTGGAATTCTCCTACAATACAAGGCTTTCCAAGCACGTCTGCTTTAATCCAGTCTTCTCCTTTTACTCCTTCTTTATATACATTAAAGCTAACTACATCTACATATTTTGCACATGCCTCCTGCACCTCTAAGGATGTACCCCATTCTGCAAATCTTGAGCCTAAATTAAGCATATTGGGCAAATGCTCTGATAGCTCCGCATCTACTATGCTATAGTACTTATCAGCCAGCATACCTAATAGTATAGACAAATCACCCACTTTACCTGCATTTAATCCACTAAAACTATAGGGTGCTTCCAGAGTTGACCATGTGTCTATTGAAGTATTCCAGACTGCATTTAGATTTGCAATATCATTATTATACTTTTCCTTTAATTTTTCTATAAACGCCCTTTTTGCATAGCTATCTTCATTTGCCGCGTCTTTTGCAAACGCACCTACAACTACTGCATATTTTGTATCATTACCAGTTGGATTCCCCCATGCAATTTCATTGTCTACATATACGCCCATACACCAAGGGTCGTCATTTATGCCATAGCTAACCAAATTAGTAGTCATATTGTGAGTACTAACTGTAAATTCAGGGTCAAATGGGTCAGCTATTGGTCCCCAATATGGACTTCCACTGTCTAGCTTAGCATGATTTCCATTAATCCAACCATTGGCAGTATAAACAATCTTATTGTCTTCACCCTTACCAAAGAATAAGTCAGCATCTGACCAATTTCCTAAAGTAGTAAATCCCCAGTTTTTAAACCTTTTTAAAGACACATTTTTCCATTCTTCTTTATAGTTTTCTCCATATTTACGTTCTAGGTTAGCTGTGTAGAAATTGTATATCCAGCCTTCAGTAAGTCCTAATGGGGCACGAGCAACTTGTCCTGCATATGAATAGTGGTCTCCAAGTGAACCATTTTGTTCTGGTAAACTTGAAAACATATCCCTTCTTCCATCTATCCAGGTATAAGCATCACCAAAACGTACTGTATCTACACCTGTAGCAAAGAATAAGTATCCTTCAGGGTCTATAAGTGACCACTTTTTGTTAACTTCATCATAATATGTTGTGAAATAACCAGTACCAGATTGCTTAGCTCCACCCACTGTCCAGCCACCGTACTTACTAACATCTGTCAATGCACTTGTAGCACTACTTAATTCTACAGCCTCTTGTGCCTTATCGTCTAGTAAATCCTGTTCACTTTTTACTTTTCCTGACCAATCTAGCCCATTATACTGACCAAATTCATCAACGATATTATCCAAATAGGATAAGCTTGAACCAGGGTCAGGAAGAACTCTTATGTTGTCAAAAATAAGTGTTGCTTCAGACTTATTACTCATCATCCAAAACTGAAACTCAGTAATATTAGTTGTATTTAGATTTTTTTCTCCCCAACCATGTCCTATGTTTCGTCCTGCACCACTTGATGGAACTCCTCTCATACCTATATCCAATGTATTTGAACTAAAGCTCATATAAATTGACTCTGTTTTATTAGGTTGAATTTCTGCAACACTAACAGTTGAATGTGATTGACCATTAGCTGTTACATCATCATCAACTCTTATATAGAATTTCTGTACCTTATCTGTTGTATTAGTTACATCAAGTGCCAAGCAGTTATCTTGTCCCCAGTTCCATACTAGTTCTGGTTTAAACTTAACCGTTGGATATTCAGCAATACCGTATGTTACTTTAAGAGCAGAGTTCCCTTGCGTTGCTCCTTCATTTACAACTTCTATTTGAGAGTCTACGTTATTGATAAATGATGGTAGACCATCTTCAAATGAAATTACTGGCATACTATTATTTGCTGTTCCATTATTACTTCCGTCGTTGCTATTGTTATTACCTGTATCACCAGTACTACCTGTATTACCTGTATCACCAGTACTACCTGTACTACCTGTATTACCTGTATCACCAGTACTACCTGTACTACCTGTATTACCTGTACTGTTACTACTATTACTATCATCTGTACTACTATCTTTATCCGTCACTTTTATTTGCTCATTTAAGGCTTTTTCTAATTCATTGAAATCATTAGCTAATCCTGTATTATTACTCTTTATCTCTTCAATATTATTTAAAATACTCTTAAGTGTGCTACTAGTTATAGAAGCTTTAGCAATAGGATCTGTCACTATCCCTAAGACCGCTTGTAGCATCTTTGTTCCATCTTCTACCATCAAGGCATTCAAGGCGTCTTTATCATCAACTTTTGTGGTTTCAACCTTTTCACCGTTTACAACTAATGATTTGCCTTTTTCTTTAACTATTATATTAGATACCTTAATCTCAAATTTGATGTCTTCTCCATTAACTATTGCATTAGATACAGTACCTTCTCCATTGACAGTCAAAGACTTATTTGCAATTACTAGTTTTATCTTTGACTCTTTTGACACTGCTACTTCGGTTTTCAGAGAGCTCTCTTCAACTTCCAAATTGCCTAACTGAGAAGCTTTTTGTAATGAAATCTTCCCTTTCACATCTTCTTTAACCCTCAAATTATCAAATTCGCCTTCTAGAACAACATCTCCTTGACCTTGCATTTTTTCTATAGTGACATTGCTAAACCCATTGCCTACAAGCTCTTTTTCTTCAAGCTTGCAGCCTGATTTCAAACCAACGTTTTTTATTGAGGTATTACCTGAAACCTCTATTCTTACATCACCCTTTTGCTTTGTGACTGTCATTTTACCCATAACAGTAGAGTCTTTAACCTTTACGGAATTAATACCTCCACCCTTTACATAAATATCCCCAGTAACACTTACTCCATCAAGAGTAACATCACCATCTCCAATACCTTCAGATAAATATAAATCACCATTAATTGTTACGTTTTTCAATATAGTATCTTTAGCTACTATTGTTGCATTTCCTTCTATGTTTTTTTCATATGTACCAGAAGTATTATAAATAGTGCCAAATAGACGGTTTAGAGCTATAACTGCTTCAGCTCTTGTTATATTATCTAATGGCCTAAGCATATTATTATTACCTATAAATATTCCTTTTTTGACTATGGTTGTTAATGCTTCCTTTGCCCAGTCTGATACATTTTCATTATCAGTAAAATTACTAAGTGTTGATAAGCCTTCACTGTTATCATACCTTAAAAGCTTAAATATTGCCATTGCCGCTTCTTGTCTTGTTATTAAATCATTAGGACTAAAAATCTTTCCGCTCTGGTAGCCTTCCATGTAGCCTATTGTTGCTGCCTTTTTTACATCTTCTTCAAACCAAATTCCATCTTTTACGTCTTCAAATCTGATATCAAGCATTTCCTGCGGACATATTACATTGTTAACAAGTGCTGCAAACTCCGCTCTCGTTATAAATGCGTCGGGTTTATATGTGTTGTTACCATACCCATTAATTAACCCTTGTGAAATCCAATTTGAAAACCACTTTTCTGACCAGTGACCTATTATATCATTTGAATTTTTTGCTATTACATTCTGAAAATTAGACAACAAAAAAACAAATGATAATACAATCGCAATCACCTTTCGTTTTTGATTCATTTTATTTTTCCCCCCATAAAATATTATATTAAAAAGGCTCAGTACTTTGATTATTAAGCCTTAATTAATATCAGAACAAAGCTTTTGTATTGTTACTTATTTATGCAAAACTATGCTCATTAAATTACGCCTATGTTATTTATTGTATTTCCAGAGCTTCTTTAAAGTTTATCTATTTAAAAGTTTTAATAACAACACACTTAAAGACGTTTTTTTTATGTTATTCGTGTAATCCAAAATGATATTTATTCTTTGTATATTTTGTATAAAGCAGACCTCAGATTTAGAAGTTTTATTGTGATTATTATACAACACTACAATGATGCCAATCAATGCTTTTGTCTTATTTTGTCGAATATTGACGAATTGTTTAACAGATAATTAATATAGTCACTTATAACTTTACAAAGTGCAACATACTCAGCATATACAATATATCTTCTAAACTTAACAATTATAAATTGAAAACATGCTTGTTAACTGGTATAATGGTGAAATGCTAATATATATGCAAATAAAGCTTTTTGAATTGTTTTGCTAAGAATAAACTTGAACACAATACACAATGATTAGATTTTGGCGATATTTATAACACAAAGGCTTTTTTAAAACATTAGCATTAAACAAAAAATAGCGTATAAATATTACAAATAATATATACATAGTAAATAGTACAGGAAGGATTGATACCAGAAATGAAAAACATTGTACTTATAAGCTTTCATAATCAGAAAGCACTAGGCATAAGATATCTGGAAAAAGCATTAGTCTCAGAAGGAATAGCTACAAACCTGATTTTTTTTAAAGGCTTTAATAGTATAAAGCCTGGAACATGTTCAAAACATGAGCTACAGCTGTTAAAGGAGCTTATATCCGAGCTTAAGCCTGATTTAATTGGTCTGAGTGTCATGACTTCACTGTATCTTGAAACAGTATACGAAGTAAACAAAATGCTTAGAGATAGCTTTAATACACCTGTTCTCTGGGGTGGAGTATATACTACTCTTTTCCCTGAAAGAAGTCTGGAACATGCTGATTTTGTAATAAGAGGAGAAGGAGAGCAAACCATAGTCGAACTTACAAAAGCAGTATTTAATAGTACTCCATATACAGATATACTTAATCTAGGCTATAGGGTTTCAAACAACTCGTCATCAAATGACTGTAAAAGTGAAGGTATTATAATAAATGATGTACGTCCCCTATGCGAAAACATAGACTTATTTGGTTATCCTGAGTTGGGTGGGGTAAATAAGTATTTTATAAATAATGATACTCTTACTAAGGGAGATCCTATTCTTAATTCCTTAAGCTTTGAACTGACCGCATCAAGAGGATGTCCATATGTATGTTCATATTGCTGCTCAGTAAACATAAAAAGAGTATATAAAAACAAGGGTAAATACGTACGTTTCAGAAGCGTTGATAATGTAATTGAGGAACTAAAAATAGCAAAAGCAAGGATGAAAAATCTCAAGGTTATCCACTTCTGGGATGAGATCTTTTCTGATGAGGATAATTGGGTTGATGATTTTGTTTTGAGATATAAAAAAGAGATTAATTTACCGTTTGAAATATGGGGTCATCCATTAAGAACAAACAAGCCTCTTATCGAGAAGCTTGTAAAGGCTGGACTTTACAAGGTTGTAATGGGTATCCAAAGCGGATCTCCAAGAGTCAGAAAGCAAGTATTTCATCGTGTCGAAAAGCAGGAAGAGATTATTAATGCGAGTAAAACACTTGCTGATTGCAAGGTCCCTCAGGTTAATTATGATTTTATGCTACAGCATCCATTTGAAACCGTGGAGGACATTAAAGAAACCTATGAGCTTTGTATGAGTCTCAAGCCACCCTTTGAGCTTCAATTACACGGGCTAAATTTTCTCCCTGGTACAGATATCGTAGATATGGCTATAAAAATGAACATTCTTAATACTGAAGAGCTAGAGAAAATTATGTATAGTCCCATTCAAGAGCAATATAATATGTACTGGGGATATACCAACAATAGCGTGATGTCTAATTTCTGGTACGCTTTAATTTTTATGACCCAGTTTTCTATATCCAGACCGTTTGCAAGATTCTTTGCAGCAAGATATCACTCTAAGAATATAGTAAAGCTTGCACTTAAGTCACAAGCAGTTTTCAAGCCTCTAAAGAAAATCAGATATTATTATAAGAAGGGTATTTTGGTATTAAGAGCTATGCGACTGTCATAAACTTGTAAGAAAATATAAAAGTTCTTTCAGTATCTTTATAGCATTTCCATGTTATTTGGGAATTGAAACACGTGAATGAGGCAATTAATTAATCAACTGTCTCATTCACGCCTATAAAAAACCGATGTTTTTTAGTGATGTATACTTAGTGCACCTGAAACAGTATTAACCTCAATTTTTTGTTCCTTTTCCCCATAGAAGCCTTCAATACTACCATTCATTTTACTACTATTCTTCTTTGTATATTCGAAATTACTTGAAAAACTACCTGATAGAGTGTTGTAATCAAATTCAAAGTCTGAGTCCTCTGGTATGTTTATTCTGACACCACCAGATGTCGTTTTTATATCCATATCCTCATTTAGTTCGTTTGCATTTATCTCTATGCCCCCAGATACTGATAAAAATGACACCCCTCCAACAAAATCATTAATATTACTACCACCTGAGGTTGTCTTTATGGAAATTTTTTCAGTTTCAACAGTATCGCAAATTACACTGCCAGAAATAGTCCTAATGTCTATATCATCTGCTTCAACTGAAGCTATATCTACTCTTCCAGAAGTAGAATTAATTTCAAAATTTTCTGTTTTTACTTTTTCAAATAAAATGCTCCCTGATATTGTAGCTGCCTCAATTTTTGAATTATCTAAGCCTTCTGCTTTAATTTGTCCTGATGTAGAATTAATACGCAAGACTTCAGAATAACTCTCAGGTATGCTTACCTCTAACCTTCCATTGTCAGTAAAGCTACCTATGCTAAAGTTAAGCTTAGGGTACTCAAGGTTAATCTTTATTCTATCTCCATGCTTATCTAGCTTTAGCTCAGGAGTAGTTTTCTTGCTATAACGTCCTGACAGTTTTGCTTTTACTTCATCGCCCTTTACCAAAGTAATTATTATATCCTCCGATACTGATTTTATTTCTATCTCATCAACAGAGCCTAGCTCACTACTTTTCTCCTGTAAAACATCATCCTTACCTGTGTCATTATTAATCTCTATCCCAGGTAAATCAATATTTATTTTTGGCATAAACCATAATAGCCTCGATCCATAGCTTGAAATCAGCATAGTAATAGCTATAATTATTAGTATAACTCCTAACATTCTATATGTTTTTCGATTACTCATAATACCCCTCTTTTTCACATAAATTTTTAATTTATTTTTGCATACTCTTAAATTTTGCTCTACTTTAAGTATAAATGTATACAATTAATATCCCCTTAGATAGATATTAAAATATAATTAGAAATTTGCTAGTAGATAATATCACGTTATAGCATTTATGTTATTTCACAAATTTAAGTCCCCAAACAAGCAGTCTGTTTGGAGACTATTATATATCCAAGCTTATTGTATCATGTATTTTACTAATAACTACATATGCTTTTCTGCAATTTTTGCTAGCGGACTTCTTTCAACCTGAGATAGCCTTACATGACCAGTCAGCTTGAATGGCTTCATTTTCTCTACAGTATATACCAAGCCATTTGATTTTGCATCCACAAGCACATTATCTATCTGATTGTCAGTAGGGTCACCTATAAATATGAATTTTGCTCCAAATCCCGCACGTGTAAGCATTAATTTTGCTAAATGTGGCGTAAGCTCCTGAGCTTCATCCACTATTACTAGAGAATTAGATAGGGTTCTTCCTCTCATATAGGTAAATGTCTTAGTCTCTATGATGCCTTCTTGTTTGTATGACTCAATAAAATCCTCAACAGAAAACTCTGGTTTAATTTTAGGATTACCCTTTACCTTTTCCTTTTCTTCCTTATGATTTTTAGAATTTATGAGATTTTCAATAGCATCATAAAAGCTACCCATCCAAGGTCTTAGCTTATCATCCTCACTACCAGGCAAGAACCCAATATCATTACCTGCGGCAACGGTTGGTCTGACAAAAACAATTTTCCTATAGATTCCCTGATCAATAACCTTTTTTAACGCTACAGCTGTTGATAATATAGTTTTTCCTGAGCCAGCACCACCAGTAATAGTAGCAAAGTGAATATCTGGATCCATAAGTAATTCAAACGCCATCTTTTGTTCCATATTAATAGGTGTAAGTCCCCAAGCGTTCTCTTTAGTATACTTCAATGGCATTACCTTCTCTCCATCAAATCTAGCTAATAATTCATGTGAAGTATCGTCACTGCTTATTATATGTAAAAACTCATTTGGATATATTTCTGGCTCAACCGCTTCCTTAAATACAAGTCCTTCCTTGTATATCTCACTTATATCCTCGCTGGATAGGTACATAGTTCTGTAGCCTTTATACTGGTCATCCTCTTCTATATTGTCATTAATGTAATCTTGTACTTCAATACCAAAGGCATCCGCCTTGATTGCCATGTAGACATCCTTTGTCACGAGAATAGTTGGTATATCTGGTGTTTCCTTTTGTAAGTTTATAGTAATGGCAAGTATTTTAGTATCATTTTTGTGTAAATCTATTCCTTGAGGCACAACCTTCATATCCATGTGGTTAAGCTCAACCCTCAAGGTACCACCATTAGGTAAATTTATCCCTGCACTAAGGCTCCCTAGCTCCCTGAGCTTATTAAGCTCTCTTGCTGCCATTCTTGCGTGATAACCAACCATACCTTCTCTTTTCTTAATATTATCCAGCTCTTCAATTGCAATCACAGGTATAATAATGTTATTATCTTCAAAACTGTAAAAGCATCCAGGGTCATGAATAATTACGTTTGTGTCCAATACATAGTTCTTAATCATAAAATCGCCTCCTAGAAATGTAATAAGGATATGCTAGCATATTTAATTTATTAATAATTACAAAATCAAACAATTTATATTAATATATTCCCATATTTGATTACTCTGAAACAAGCCACAATTTCAAAACAGTCTAAATACCATGCTTCAAAACCCTTCGTTTATCAAGAGACCAAATTGGCTCAGAAAATTCACCAGTATTTAGATTACTAACTGCATTATTATAGTCATAAACCCTAGCATCAATTAAATCTATATAGTGTAGTAGCTCAGCCTCAAGAAACATTGGCTTTTTAGGACTACCATACTCAGCCTCATAGTGATGACTTATTATCATGTGTTCAATGAGCAATAGCACCTCTTCAGATATCCCTAGCTCTCTCCCAAGCTTATCTATGTTACGAACCCCCATTACCAAATGCCCTAAAAGCTGTCCTTCTTTTGTATATTCTGCAAAGCCCAGATTATTTGCTTCAAGCTCATTAAGCTTTTCAAGATCGTGTAGTATAACTCCTGCAAATAACAAATCCTTATTTACATTCTCATAAACCAACATAAGCTTTTCAGCTAACTGTAGCATTCTTAGTATATGGTATAACAGCCCTGAGCGAATTGCATGATGTAATGATTTAGCGGCAGGGTAATACATTAGCTTTTCTTTATTTCTTTGAAGCATCTCAGTAGTTAATACCTTAATTTCACTGTTTTCTATACTCTCAGCATATTTAAATATGCTATCATACATAACCTCGGGCTTAATTGGAGAGGAAGGAACAAATTTATAAATTTCATCCTGATCACTTGCTTCTGCTAATTTTATTTTGTTAATATTGAGCTGTATGTTTCCCTTCCATTCGTCAGCCTGAAAATTTACATAATAAAGTAAATCCACTTGAAGTGCCTCAAACTTAGTTTTATCAGCATCCCATATCTTACCTTGAACTGAGCCTGTTTGATCTAAAAAGACCAAATCAATAAACTCTTTATTATTACTAGCTTTTTTTAGCTCCTTACTCCTTAATATATATATACCGTTGTATACCCCACCAGGCGTTAAATCCTTAATTGTAATACCCTCAAACTTCACTGAAATCACCCTTTATTTATATTTGTACGTTTATGTATGTGAATATTAAATTATTTGCATATTTGCATCATTTATAACACTTAGTTGAACAGTATTAATTAATTGTTTTGACTTACATGAATTACTATTCATTACTAACAGTCCCAATTGATACAATAAGCTTTAAAGCATCATCCATTGACATATTAAGAACCTCATAATCATTCGCCTCTACAAGAATCATAAATCCACTTGTAGGGTTTGGAGTTGTTGGTACAAAAACTGAATGCATCCTTTTTCCATTAGCTATTAAATTTTCATTTGTAACAAATCCTATGCTTTTTTTGCCTTCCATCGGAAAGTCTACCATAACAACCTTTTTAAAGCTTTGCGAGGATTTATTTGCTATATTCTTAAGTATTTCCTTTATGGGAGAGTATATTGTTTTTATTATCGGTGTTTTCAAAAACAGCTTTTCAACATAATTAGCGATTGACTTCCCTATTACATTTGTTGTAATTGCACCAACGCATAGTATTAATAGTATAGTACATAGTATACCTACTCCTGGCACAGGATTCTTGAATATAATACTTATTGGCTTTTTTAATATCGAATCAAAGAAATTAAAAACCCACGATACTACTAGAATAGTAGTAGCAATAGGAAATGTAACTACCAGACCTGACAAAAACATATTCTTAAGCCTGTTTAGTTTTTTTGCTAAAAACTCTAACGACATACTATTTACACTCCTTCATAAATAATTCTAAATCACGATATACATTATCTATAACGTCTTGACTATATTTGACCTCATTCCAGATTTCTTGTGACCTTACAGCCTGCACAACCAACATATATAAGCCATTGAAGGCTGTTGCACCAAAAGCTTCTGCCAACTTAATTAAGCGTGTTTCCATTGGATTGTAAATCAAATCAAAAACATATTTAAAGCCATTTATTTGCATCTCACTAAGTGGGCAAGCATCAAGCTCAGGATACATACCAACCGGTGTGCAATTAATCAAAATATCCTTTTTATTTATATCTTGAAAATCTATGTATCGGATAATCTTTATTTTATCGTAAGACAAAAATTTAGTCCCTGCCTCTTGAACGTCTCTTGTTACAATAAAAATTTCACTAATACCACTATCTAACAACGCAGCAACAACAGCTCTCGCAGCCCCTCCAGCTCCAAGGATTACTGCAGTTTTTCCATTTATATCAACCTCAAATTTTTCAAAGGAGCCTACTACTCCAAAATAATCAGTATTATATCCTTTAACAACATCACCAAATTTTACAGTATTTAAAGCACCTATTTTTTTTACCTCATCTGAAACAAAATCAAGATATTCAATAATATCTATTTTGTAAGGAATTGTTACATTAATGCCTGAGTATTTATTAAGCTTTAATTCCTTGAGCTTACCCTCTAAATCACCACTCTCAAGCTCAAATAATTCATAACTCCCTTTTGCTTTGGTATATTTAAAAATTAATTCGTGTATTTTAGGGGATACACTATGCCCTAATTTCCTGCCAAACAAGCCATATTTATTCATTTTTATATCCATTCCTTTTTCAGCACAAATCTAAATTGAAAGAAAATCATTTATTTATACCTTCTCTATTAAAACACATTAATTTGTCATTTTCTTTCAACCATTACCTTCCTGCTCTACTATTAAGCTTTATACACTAATTATAAGCTACTTAATAAACAAAATCTACATAACTTGAAAAATTTACATTTTTCTAATCTTACATTCTTACATTCTTACAAACATCTGATAATTACCTAAAAACTTAAAATATCCACATTTTTCCTCAAGCTTCCTCAATACAATCCTGATCGCATTATCATTCATATTTCCCTCAAAATCAAAATAGAAGAAATATTCCCACGATTTATCCTGAATAGGACGTGACTCTATTTTAAGCAAATTAATATCAGCTAGCTCAAACTGTTCAAGCACTCTATATAATGCTCCCGGAACATGAGGAAGTGTCAATACTATACTTATTTTATTACACTCATCAGTAATATTAGCTTCCTTGCTTATAATAATAAAGCGGGTATAATTATTGTTATTTGTGTTTATTTCAGATTTAATTATCTCAAGCCCATACAATTGAGCTGCTCTTTTGGATGAGATGGCCGCCTTGGTTTTATCCCTCTGCTCTGCCACATATTTTGCACTTAAAGCTGTGTTTGTAGATGGAGTTAGCTTGTAGCCCTTGTTTTTTAGAAATACCATACTTTGTTCAAGGCCTTGAGGGTGAGAGTATACCTCTTTAATATCATCTAGCCTTGCTCCTTTAATTCCCAACAAATTATGCTTTACCCTGATAATCCATTCACCATTAATATAAAGACCGTACTCCCTTAAAGAATCTACAACCGTATTAATCTCTCCAGTGGAGGAATTCTCTATAGGAACTATACCGTAATCAAACTTGTTTTGAGCTACACCAGAGAAAACATCCTCAAAATTCACAACCTGTACTGTCTCGATTCCCTCTCCAAAATACTCAATTAAAGCCTGCTCGCTGTATGAACCTGGTACACCTGAATAAGCTACACGTACATTATCAACTATTCTTCGTCTTTTTTCTTCAGCATCAATTATCTGCTTTTGCATACCTCTACTTATGGCAAGAAGCTCTTCAAAAAAGGCACTTAAAGTACTTTCATACTCCTTTTTATCAAGATGCCCCTTAGCTTTTTCTATTAACGCCAGCTCTCTTTCTTTATCTAGTACCTTCATTCCGTTTTTAATCTTATACGCAGCTACACCCTTAACTATTTCCATTCTTCTTTCAAATAGCTTTACTAGTTGTGTATCAATTGTATCAATTTCCTTCCTTAAATCATCTAAAGAAGTATCGTTCCACTCACTCATTTCCTTCACCCTATCAAATTAATATACACTATTTATACCATACATTTAGTGCTACTACAAACTCTGTTTTTCTAATAGCATATCTACAACGACCAATGCTGTAGCAGCTTCAATAACTGGTATGGCTCTCTGTACAATACAGGGATCATGCCTTCCCTTAATTTCTAGCTTGGTATTACGTTTATTATCCACATTTATTGTATCTTGTTCTTTAGAAATAGATGGCGTTGGCTTGATGGCTACACTGAATATTATTGGCATACCATTAGATATACCACCATTTATACCACCATTATTATTTGTTTTAGAAACAACTACTCCATTTTCATACTGAAGTATATCATTAGCTTTGCTTCCTCTCATTTTTGTAAAATCAAATCCAATTCCAAATTCAATACCCTTAACAGCAGGTATAGAAAACATCATAGCAGCTAGCTTACTCTCTATTGACTCAAAAAAAGGATTCCCTATTCCTGTAGGAATATTTAAAACCGCAGTTTCAATTACTCCTCCGACAGAATCCTTGTCTTCCTTTGCTGCCAATATCTCCGCCTTCATTTTCTCCCCAACAAAAGCGTCTAAAACAGGAAAATCAGAGCTTCTAAGGCTTTCTAATAGTTCCTTTGATATTGCTTCACTACTGTATACTGCATCCTCTATATTATAGATTGATTTTATATGACTTGCAGTGTATATTCCTTTTGCTTCTAAAACTTGGGTTGCAATCGCACCAGCAAAAACTAAGGGTGCAGTCAATCTACCAGAGAAATGCCCTCCACCCCTATAATCATTAAATCCACTATACCTTATTTTACCTGAATAGTCGGCATGTCCTGGCCTCATAATTGTTTGTAGATAAGAGTAGTCATTAGATCTCTTATCTGAGTTTTTAATAATAGCTGTCAGTGGAGTTCCAGTTGTATGCTCATTAAAATAACCACTTATTATTTCTGCCTGATCACTCTCATTTCTCTGGGTAGAAAATGCGTTCCTCCCTGGTCTTCTTCTTTCCATCTCTTTCTGTATTCTATCCATATCTAGCTTTATACCTGATGGCAATCCATCTATTACAACACCTATTGCTACTCCATGAGATTCTTAATTTAATGTTTTTACCCCATGTACTACCCAACTGTCACACCCCCTACACTCCTAAAATCCTCCCATATGGTTGGATACGATTTTGATATAGCCTGACTATCACTTATAACCAACTCATCACTACACCTTGAAGAAACTGCTGCTAATGCCATTACAATTCTGTGGTCATTCCAGCCGTAAACCTCACCACCCTTTAGACTCTCTACACCATGAATTACAAGTCTATCCTCATATTCTTCTATATCTGCTCCTAGCTTAGTAAATTCATCAGTAATAGCCTTTAGCCTGTCAGACTCCTTATAAATATTGTAGTAGTACCCTTCGCAAAGCACGCCATTGCAGCTATGTAGGGTACTAAATCAGGACAATCCTTAACATCTATATCAGCACCATGCAATACACATTTAGAAATTACAATGTCATTTTCATCAACATGTACCTTTCCACCCATGCTTTCAAAAATTTCAAGTATTACCCTATCCCCTTGCTTTGAATTTGTATTTAATCCCTTAAGCCTAATTGTTCCGCTATTAACCGCAAGTGCAATCCAAAATCCTGCCTGAGACCAATCACCTTCAACAACATAGTCATGGCTTTTAAATCTCTGATTGCCAGGAAGCCTAATAATATTATAACCGTTTAAAGTCTCATATTCAATTCCAAATGTATTTAAAATATCTCCAGTCAGATCAACATAGCCAATTGATTCTAAAGGTGTAGAAAGCCTTATCTCTGAATGCCAATCTAACAATGGTAGAGCAAACATAAGTCCAGTAATGAATTGAGAGCTTACATCTCCCCTAACCATAAACTCTCCAGGGGTAAGCTTTCCCTTAAGCTTAAGAGGTAAGCATCCATTACAGTTTTCATAATCAAAATTCTGAGCCTTAAATATCTCATAATAGACATTAAGTGGTCTTTCAACCAATCTTCCTTTGCCCTCAAGAACAACCTCCTCACCAGCAGTAGATACTACTGGAATTATAAATCTTAAGGTTGAGCCAGACTCATTACAATTAATTACCTTACCCTTAAGCTTAATCTTTCCCTGCCCTTGAATAATCAGCTTTTTTCTATTTGCATAATTATTGCTATTTTCTATATCAATTAATGCACCCATACCTTCAACAGCCTGACATGTAGCAATAATATCATCTGATAAGTTAATATTATCCACAACACTCTTTCCTTTTGCTAAAGCTGCGGCTATTATTGCCCTATGAGAAATACTCTTTGAGGGTGGAACAAAAACCTCGCCCCCTAACCGCCTTGGTATAATCTTTATTTCAGCCATTCCAAACTCTCCTTTTGGATAACACATTCACCAATTCTTTTTAATAAAATAAAATTCAGATAGTCACCCTTCTTCTTTTTATCTAATGCAATTGTATCTAAAATATCCTCCCAACGCATATCAGGTAATTCTACTGGTAAGTTATATACGGACAAGAGCTTAATGATTCTATCTGTAGTGCCCTTTTGTGATATCCCCTTGTCCTCTGCTAGCCTTGAGATGAATGCCATTCCCATAGCTACAGCCTCACCATGCGTATATTTTTCATATTTAAAGTATTTTTCAATTCCGTGTCCAACCGTATGACCAAAATTAAGAATCATTCTTTCTCCATGATCTCTCTCATCATTTTGAACAACATCTCTTTTTATAGCACAGCAGCTATAAATTATGTCAACTATAGATTCCATTACCCCTTGACGTGAGCCACAGGCTTCAAGTTTCTCAAATAAATTTAAATCTCGGATACAACCATACTTTATTACCTCAGATATTCCATCAGAAAAGCTTCTATCACTAAGAGTCTTCAAAACTTCTGGATCAATTAGAACCATATCAGGTTGAAAAAAGCTTCCAATTAAGTTTTTGCCCTGAGGAACATTAACCGCAACCTTTCCACCAATACTACTATCTACCTGTGCGAGCAGTGTTGTTGGAACCTGAACAAATGACACGCCTCTTAGGAATACAGATGCTGCAAAGCCTGTTAAGTCTCCGATAACACCTCCACCTACTGCAATTATTACGTCTGTCCTTGTCATTTTGAAGCTGAATAGCCCATCAAATATTTTCTGTAACGACTCAAAGGATTTGCTGCTTTCTCCCGCTGGTATTTCTATACCTAAAGTCTTAACTCCTGCTTGTTCAAGCTGATTTATAATCTTATTTGCATACAAATCTGTTATATTGCTATCACTAACTACTGCAAATTTTTTATCCTTACCATAATAGCTGATGACCTGCTCGGCAAAAGTATCTAATGAATTCTTTTTAATAATAATATTATAGCTTTTGTCTGGTAATTTTACTTCTAAAACTCTTGAATTGCACATTTTAAATAGCTCTCCCTTCAATTTCTGCAACACCCCTTAGCTTTGTCATTAGTTTAGTAAATTCATCAGGTCTAATGGATTGTTCTCCATCACACAAAGCCTTTTCAGGGTTATTATGAACCTCAATCATTATACCATCAGCACCTGCCATTATCGCCGCCTTTGCCAAAGGCTCAACTAACCATGTCTTACCTGTAGCATGACTTGGATCAACAATAATTGGCAAATGGCTTAATCTCTTAATAACAGGAATTGCACTTAAATCTAGCGTATTTCTTGTATATGTTTCAAAGGTTCTTATACCTCTTTCACACAAAATAATGTTCTCATTGCCCTCCTTCATTATGTACTCAGCGGACATCAACCACTCCTCAATAGTAGCTGCAAGTCCCCTTTTTAATAGAATTGGCTTTTTGATTTTACCTAGCTCCTTTAATAAAACAAAGTGCTGCATATTTCTAGCACCAACCTGAATTATATCCACATCATCCGCAAATTTCTGTATCATATCAGTTGACATAATTTCAGAGACTATAGGTAATCCAGTTACCTCTCTGGCTGCCTTTAAGTAATCAAGCCCCTCAAGCCCCAGTCCTTGAAAGCTATAAGGTGAGGTACGAGGCTTATATGCTCCTCCTCGCAAAAAATTAGCTCCTGCCTCTTTAACTGCTTTTGCTATACTTATAACCTGCTCCTCACTTTCAACTGAGCATGGGCCTGTCATTACAGCTAGGTTTGTTCCGCCAATTTTTGTACCACATACATCAATAATAGTACCCTCTGGTTTAAACATTCTATTTGCCTTTTTAAATGACTCCTGTACCCTTAACACCTTTTCCACAATCTCATTAGATGCAAAGTGATACTTATTTATTCCTCTTGTATCCCCTATCAACCCTAGTATAGTATACTCCACTCCTATAGAAAGCTGAACCTTTACATTTAAGCCCTCAAGCTCTCTAACTAAGCTTTTTATTTTCTCTTCTGGTGCTCCTTGCTTTAATACAATAACCATTCTTCTCATCTCCTCTACCTATTCTATTGATATGTAGTATAATAAATGCTTACAACGCTTGTGTTCCAAACAAAAAGGAGACTCCTATGAGCCTCCCTATATTTTCTTTAAATTATTATGTTTATCAGGTCACACTCATGGACATTGACAATTTATTTTTTTGTATGAAAACAAGCTAGTGCTAAAAAAATAATAACCCCAGCTAAAAAAGTAAAAATAAAATTGTCCGAACCCATGAAATAATTTTTCCATAATCAAGCATCCTTCATTTATTAAAAACATTATAACCTTGATACACATATCTTGTCAATTCTTTTTTCTTTTTTAATTTCACATTCAACTCATCTTTTGCCCACTATTTCAAGGCATTAATTATTCCTGATGCTAATACCTCAGCTATATTCTGCTGATATTCAGGTAAAAGTAGTTTCTTTAACTCAGTATAGTTTGACATATACCCTACTTCTGCTATTATAGCTGGCATTTTTGTATAGCGAAGCACAACCAGCTTATCTCTAGGAATAAGACCTAAATCCTTAGCACCTAGATTGTCTACTAATTCATCCTGAATATAGTCGGCTAGCTTATACCCAGTTAACATATTTGTATAGTCGTATTTAGAAGGGTAATATAATGTCATTGCTCCAGTTGTTCTTTCGTTAGGAGAAGCATTACAATGAATACTAACAAATATATCTGCATTCATTCTATTTGCCATATATGCCCTAGTATAATTGTTAACATCGGTATCATCAAATCTTGTCATTCTAACATCTACACCAAGCTCCTTAAGAATGTTGTAAAGCTTTAGTGATATGCTTAAATTTAGATCCTTCTCATATACTCCAAAATAAGCTGCCCCCACTTTTTCGCCTCCATGCCCTGCATCTAATAGTACTGTTTTGCCACTTGGTATACTCCCACGAGAGACCAAATCATTAATAGCAGAGCCTCTTGAAGTATTATTCAATCCACTGTTTGATGAATCGTTTCCATTTTTATTACCATCAGCAGAACTGTTCTCGCTGTTTGCAGAATTTGCAAGAACTATGCTTCGACTTGAGCCTTCCCACATAACCTCTGCCTTTATGCTTTCTGAAACAAATCTGACAGGAAGCATTACAGTTCCATTAGCTAGAATTGGTGCTACCTCTGTCTGCATTATAGCCCCATTAACCTTAGCAAACTTATCTCCTATACGCATTTCAATTACATCTTTATCTTTAGTAATAATTATCCTATTAGTGCTGTCATTCCAATCTACCCTTGCACCAAGCCTTTCAAATGTACTTCTTCCTGGCACCAAGCACCTGCCATCCACAGATACTATGTATCTTTCAGTCTTCAGCTTGTCTCCGTTTACCACGAGGTTTACATTAGTCTTGACAGCACCATAACCGTATGGATACTCAGCAGCAAAGCTTATGTTACTATTAATATTTATCACAAATATTAAAGCTAGAATAGCTGCAACCCTTTTCAAAAATTCACCCCCAATATTTACTTTTTATAAAAAGAATTGATTCTCCCCCCTATGAATACTCCTGATATAATGTTTACATAATATTAGATGTAAGTCAATGGGAATTGACGGCAAGCTCCTATGAACAGTGAAAGTTTGTACGAGTATAATTCTGCATAAATATGTAACATCGCAAAAGTTTGTATGACATTATGAATTTATAAAACGTATTTAGTTAAGAATCCTTTAATATACACTTAAGCTTATTTATATCGATTTGGGTTGGTATACCTTCCTCATGCCAATGTGTTTTACAACCACAATAATCTAAAAGTACACATTGTGCAGGTATTCCCATTTCCTTCAACATCCATCCTCCAGAAATAAGGTTAAGAACGCAAGAAACTCCTATTACCCCTGTATCTGAATCAAACAAAACATCGTCATTTGAGCTTGAAGAAATTGATGAGCCATGTGCAACCATTAAAACATCAAATCCCTGTGCTTCTCCTTGCTTGCTTAATTGACATACCTGACAATTCTCAATACATTTACGGCATTTAAACCATCTACCATTATTTACTGCTGCACAGCTTACACTTCCGCCGATTCTCATACAAGTAGGCAGTAAGAGTAGCTTTTTTGAGGTGCTAGTAAAAGCCTTACGAAAGGCTCTATTCATAATTTCTGCCCCTACCATATTAAGATGATATTCAACCCTCCGTCTACCACAAAAAATTACATCCTCTCTCCAATAATGCTTAGGACGGAATTCGTTTAAAAACCTTTCTACATTACCAGTATATTCCCCAATTAATGCCTCACTACTCTCCTCAAACCAAAGAGCTAATGATATTGCTTCAGAAATGATATTATAGATCTGATTATTTGTTAGCTGTTCAAAAAACCTTTGCCATATTCTAAGACGCTTCACTTCCTGTTCAAATTCACCAGTTGCAGAAAGCCAACATAATAGCTTATCAAGCTTTTCTTTTCCAGGCTCTTCTATCTTCAAATGGTCATATAGGTCTGGTGATAAAAACAGTGTAGAAAGCACCCCTTTTATAACGTTTATCCCTGGCTTTAAGGCTTCATTGTTTTTGCGTAAATCCGAAAGCTTTATCATGACAGACTCAGGTAAAGTATCTAAATGTTGCGAATCACCACCGTATACCCTCCATAGTACTCCAAGAATCAATAGCTCCAGTATAGCCTCCTCTTTTGATATACTTTTTGTAAGCTTTTCTGTGTCTAAATAAGAAAGATATGAGTCAATGACTTCTTGCAAAACCTCTAAAGCTTCAGCTAATACCTTATCAGCGAAACTTAAAATCTCCTTATAGTATAGCTCAGCAGTTTGACCTTCTCCCCTTAATGAGTAAGTTATTGTATACATTTATTTCTTCCCCTTACAAATAAACTCCACCATGCATAAACTGTATATTTATGATATCTTCGTCCTATTGCCAAACAACTTATTAAGTATACGCTTATAAAAGGGCTTCTTAATACTATCGTCCTTTTGTTGCTGTACCTCTACCTTGCCGCTTACCTTAGTAATAATATCCTCTTTAGGCTTTGTTCGTGGTACAATAGTTCTGTTAATAACGCGGGTAGGCTTATTATTCTGACTGAAATTAGTTTTATTTCTCTTCTTAGAAATGTTATTAACCTTATCAGTCACTTTTAGCTCTTCTTTATTTCTTTCAACAACCTGTCTTTCAGGTTTACTACTATTATTTTGTAATTTTATGTGTGAAGAATTCTTTTCATTAGAATTTCTTTTTAGTACTATTTTAGGTTTTGATTCCTGATATAATCCTGCCTGCTTTCTCTTTTGGGCTTGTTCAGCAAGCCATTGCTCAATTTCTGTCTTCAGGATATCTAGCTCAGCCTCTTTAGGTAAGGGCTCTTCCTTTATCATTGTACCAATATGCTCTTCTATTTCATATAGGCTCATGATGTCATCACCAGTAACTAGAGTCATAGCAAGTCCACCATTCCCCGCCCTACCTGTACGACCAATTCTATGCACATAGCTATCTTTTTCAACAGGTACATCATAGTTTATTACTAGAGATAAATTATCTATATGTATCCCACGGGCAGCAACATCAGTTGCAACAAGAATTAGTATTTCTCCCTTTTTAAATCTATTTATTGTCTGTATCCGTTTTGCTTGAGGTATTTCTCCGTGTAAAGCCTGTGATACATACCCCTTTTTAAATAAGTAGTTTTGAACTCGATCCACTGATATACGGGTATTGCAAAAAATCATACAGCTCTTGGGTCTTTCATACAGAAGTAATTGATTAACATGGTTAAATTTATCCTTTTGTTCTACACGGTAGTAAACCTGTTTTATCGTATCCACCGTCATAGTTTCAGATTCTATTTCTATAGTAAGCGGCTGTTTCATATGCTCCCAACATATTCTACTTATTTCAGCAGGCATAGTAGCTGAAAAAAGCAGAGTTACTCTATTCTTAGGAAGAACCTTAATTATTCTTCTTACTTGATCAATGAAGCCCATATCAAGCATTCTATCTGCTTCATCCAACACCAGAAATCTTATCTGCTTTACGTCTATGCTCCCCTGACTTATGTGATCAAAAACTCGTCCAGGTGTTCCAGTAATGATAGAAACACCCTTTTTAAAAGCTTGAATTTCAACATTTTTACTGTGCTGGCCATATACTGCTGTAGTCCTATGTTCTAAATATTTACCCATTAGCTTTAGTTCATTATCTACCTGAACTGCAAGCTCTCTTGTTGGTGTAAGGATAAGACCTTGCAACCCCTTTACTTTTGGGTCTATCGTCTGAAGCATTGAAATACCAAACACTGCAGTTTTACCACTGCCTGTCTTCGACATAACAATTAAGTCCTTATTGTCTAAAATTTGAGGGATAGCTTCACTCTGTACTTCAGTGGGCATCTCAAAGCCCATCTCTTCTATAGCTTTTAATATAGGTTCTGTTATTCCTAGGTTTTTGAAATTACTACTCATCGTCCTCTTCTTTCATATTGTTGCTATTTTTTGTTATCTATCTAAATTATAAAAACCATCTTTCAATAACTAGTAAATAATCAAATTTTAAATCTTAAAATAATCCATTCATTGCTTAATATTAAATATAGCAAAATTATATCATTAATTTATGTTTATTTCTATAGATGCTACACTTTTTATCGCTTTCTTTCCATATAAAATTTCTCTCACTTCATTTATTAAATCCTCATCTGCAATACCTTCTAGTACACTAATGATGTCTTTAGTTGTAATAGCTTTATTAAGTTTATGTAATGGTCTCCATATTTCATCTAATGATTTTTGCTCCTTTTCTAGCTGGGTATCTATATACAAGGCTAGTAGTGCTCCTCCGTTATATACTTTGTAGTAATCCTCCATACTACTGCTTTTATATTTCTCTAATTTAACAGAAGCATCTATAAGATTTATTGGTTCACTTTCTCCTCCACCTATCAACTCCTCTTCAATGATCTGAAGGAATTTCGCATACTCTTCCTCTGTCCATATTCCAGTTTCAAACAGAACCTTCCCCTCATAGTATCTGGTGAACCCCTCTTTAAACCATGTAGCTTCATTTTCACTTTTCAGAGTAAATCCATTCCACCAGTGAAACATTTCGTGACAAATTGTTGATATATCATTTTGTGTTACTAGGCTATAATTTCCTGATGAGCCTCCATGTACAGGTACAGGCGGTACTATACTTACTGACCAGTATGGAGCATCCTGTTTGGGCAGGATACCTGTCATTTTCTGTATCTCATTATATATTGCATCAACTGATTTTGTTATAGAATCAGCTTTTTCACTATTCATACTTTCAATTATTGCTATTGATATATTATTATTTCTAATTAATTCTATTCCTCTTCCTAATCCCCAATACGTATCCCTAATATCAGGTATTAATGCTTTATCTTCCTTTCCAGCCCATGGGTCATTAACATACCAATTGTCAGGTAGAATGAACTTAACTGAGCCCTTTCCATTATTGCTTTCAGGTATATTTTTTTTGGTTATATGTGCTACTAATTCATTATAAGTAATTGGACTATAGAGTATACACATACCTCTTAAATATCCATAATTTTCATTTAGAAAACTAACAGCTTTACCTCTACTCCCCCTTTCAACATAAGAATCCACTGTGTACTTAACTGTAATAGGCTTACCATCGAAACCTACCCATATTCTCTCTAATGATGAATATAAAGGGATTGTTTTCCAATGTGCTAAAGCCTCTCCATCTTTAAAGACTTTAAGGTTTTCTACTCTAAAATCTCCATTCTGATTCCTGTAATCAAAAATAAATAAGTCTAGAAACAAAAGCTTATTTGGCTGCACTGTCATCGTTACTTGAAGTTTATTTGAGCCTTCCTCAAGCTGTACATTATAATCAATTACAGTGTTTTCATTACAAAAGCCAACTGATATGTATATTATAACTAGCAAAATTAATGTTCCTAGAAATATGCTAACCCTCTTTATTATCTTAACTATCATTGTTATACTTCCTCCTCTAAAGCCCATTGAAATAGTCAAATTCGGTATTAATTTGCAAACCCATAGCTTAATTACTCTGAAATAATATGCTTTCTAACAATGAAAAAGAAAATATGAAACCTAAGCATTCGATACCATATAGATATCGGACAAATTAAGAACCTTGTTGTTTACACAATAAAGGGTCTCAAGAACCCCTGAAACCCTTGGTGCGAAAGGCGGGATTCGAACCCGCACGTACTTGCGTACACTAGAACCTGAATCTAGCGAGTCTGCCAGTTCCACCACTTTCGCGTAAATATATTAAGTACAAGTGATATTATACATGATGGGATAATATCATGTCAATAATAAGAACCTTGTTATTTCATAATAAAATTTACAATATCCATTAAAGACTTATTTAATACCTCAAGCTTACCCTCTAATACAGCAATCCGCTGTGCTTCGTTCTCATAAAGAGACTTATAGTCCAATTCCTCTTCTACTGATAAACCAAAATACCTGCAAATCGCCCTGAATATCGCTGTTGCTTCTGCCTTTCTCTTTGTACCATCATTTACATACAGTATATCAGTCTTATTATCAATAAAACAATACTCTGTTATGACACATGGAGCCTTTGTATACCTAATCATATAGAGCTTATCCTTACCTCTGTAGACCTTACTTTCCTCAGAAAACACCCTTCTTATAAACTGTCCGTTTTTTTTAAACTCCTCTGCTATAAGCTCTGCTAAGTATTTACCTGGACCACCATTAACTGAATGTATAACCTCAGCTCCAAACGCATTTCCATTCACAGCATTATGATGAATGCATATACAGAGATCATGTTTTATTTCATTCTCCATTAATGCCCTTTCAAATAATTGTACTGTTTTGTCAGTATTTCTTGCCATAACAACATTAAAATTACCGTTCTTTATTAACATTTCATGTAGATATAGTGAAACGGAAAGATTAATGTCTTTCTCGTATGCATCTATTCCTATAGCACCAGAGTCAGTTCCCCCATGACCTGGAGAAATAAATATATTGTACAAGAAAATCACCTCTTATACTCAAGCTATTATCTAGAGCTTCTTGCGTTGTTACGAATAGCGTATAAATATATAACAACGCAATACACTCTATATCTATAATATAATTGTATTCAGATAAAGCTCTAGAGGTGAAATATATTGATATACGTTTTATACAAAATTTCATACCTTCTTGAATTAGCTTTTGTGTTATTTCTTTTAGTTATCCTTTCTCGACTAGTTTTTTCTGTAGCTCTAAGGTCAGCTCTTTATAAAGCTCAATTTCATTTCTTAGTTCATTAATTACATCATCCTTAATCCGAACTACTTCTAGTAATTCTTCTCTGTTCATTTCTTCTAATCGATTCAAGGTAACCCCTCCCTTTTGGCTTTAAATTCACTCTATTTAATACTTACTTGTTTTTATATAACTCTTATCTTCGTATTTTCATATAATTTATAGTAATCTTAACCTTCCCCCTAGACTTTACTCTTTTGATAAAAGAAGGTTTTTATAGCCTTAAAGTCATATTTCTGACTGCCTATTATTTGTTCAGTACTACCCACGAATAGTATACCATCATCAACCAATGATCTATTAAACTTTTTGTAAATACTATCCTTTGCTTCCTCAGTAAAATATATCAAAACATTTCTGCATACGATTAAATCCAAAGCCTCAGGATATTTATCGCTTAAAAGGTTCATTTGTTTAAATTCAACACAACGCTTAACATCCTCTATTACCCTATAGGAGTCCTCTCCGCATTTTTGAAAATACTTATCAAAATATGTCTTTGGAAGTCCTTTTATACTTCTTTCAGCGTAAACACCTGTTTTTGCCTTTGCCAAAGCTTCCTTGTCAATATCTGTAGCAAGAATTTTAATTCTGTCTAACGGCAAAAACTTGTTTAGCACCATGACCAATGTATAAGGCTCGTCTCCTGTTGAAGCCGCAGAGCTCCATATCTTTATGTTTTTGTTTTTATCCAATAGCTTGGGAAGAATCTCTTTTTCTAAAACCTCCCACTGACCAGGATTTCTATAGAATTCTGATACGTTAATTGTAAGATAATTAATAAAATCGTTATACAGCCTTTGATTAATCTTTAATTCATCAATAAAATCAATATATCCTGTAAATGCATTTCGACTTATTAACGAATCTATACGCCTTAGCATCTGCTTTTCCTTGTATGCGTTCAAATCAATTCCCGAAAGCTTGTATACTTCTGCCTTAAAACCTGAGTAATCCATAATACCACTCCTAAAGTCATCAATTCTTGAACAATTGGCTTAATGTCCATTAATACATTAACGCTGACTCATTCGCTTGTTAATTATAATTAAAAGGTGGCGTACCTGCCGGAACGCCACGAAAAAGACATAAACTCATTTTATTAAAGTAACAATAATGTCCCAAGCTGTCAGCCATCTATACTAGGCTTGACTGCATCAGTTTTTCCTTTACCTTCTCAGGCTATTTATTGCACAAAGCCTACTCAGCTTCTAACTTTAAGTCCTTTAATGACTCTCCAATTGTATTAGTCATTTCCTCTGAGTGTTGACTTGGTATTGCATCTTGAGCATTCAAATCCTCTCCTGAAGCTACCATTACACTTTCATCTTGAGCTCTGACAGGATCTACTGGAGCAACCTCTTTTATGCTTAAGCTAATTTTCTTTAACTCACTGTCAACCTCCATAACCTTCATCTCAAATTCCTGACCTATTTCAAGAACCTCATCAGGCTTTGTAAGTCTCATATTTGATATTTGAGAAATGTGTACAAGTCCATCAACCTCTTCTTCAAGTTGTACAAATGCACCAAATGGTACAAGTCTTACAACCTTACCTTTTACAACTTCTCCAACCTTATATTTCTCCTCTATCTTATACCAAGGATTATCTTCACTCTTTTTGTATCCAAGCGAAATTCTATTCTTTTCTCTGTCAAACTCCAGTATTCTAACAGTTACTTCATCTCCTACCTTCATTACTTGTGATGGGTGCTTTATCTTCTTCCAAGATAGCTCGGTAACATGGATTAATCCATCTACTCCTCCTATATCAACAAAAACACCAAAATCAGTAATGCTTTTAACAGAACCTGTGAATTCCTTGCCAATTTCAATATTTGCCCAGAACACTTCTGCTAGCTTTGCCTTCTCCTCTTCAATTAGGATTCTGCATGAACCAACAACTCTTCTCTTATGGGGAATTACCTCAGTAACAATAAATCTAACCTTCTGCTTTAAGAAAATCTCTAGATTTTTAACATATCTATCACTTATCTGAGAAGCAGGAATAAATACCCTTAAGCCACTTGTTTCTGCAATAACTCCACCATTTACTACTTCTCTAACAACAGCCTCAACAGGAGTTTTTTCTTCAAATGCCTTCTGAATTTTTTCTATCCCCTTCATTGCATCAACTTTTTTCTTTGAAAGCAATACATTTCCTTCGCCATCATTTACTCTAAGTATATACACCTGCAATTCTGTTCCAGACACCAAGTCCTTTTCAGGGTCAAAATCAGGATCGTTAATAAACTCTTCCATAGAAATAATGCCGTCGGCCTTGTACTTAAGGTCAACAAATACCTCTGTATTGTTATACCCTATGACACTTCCTGTCACAATCTCTCCAGATCTTAAAGTCACAAGAGACTCTTCAAATGCAGACTTAAAATCAAATTCTGCATTCTGCTGTTTGTTTACCATTTCTTCCATTTTAAAAATAACCTCCTTGATTACCCACTCAGGTGTTGAAGCGCCTGCAGTAATCCCTATTTTACTAATTGTTTTATTTAAAGGTGGCAATTCTCCATAACCTTCAATTTGTATTGTATTTGGACAATTAACACAGCAAAGCTCATATAGCTTTTGCGTATTAGAGCTATCTCTATCTCCAATAACCACCATTTGGTCAACCTCTAACGAAACCTTTTTTGCTTCAGCTTGTCTATTAGCGGTCGCACTACATATTGTATCAAATTTTAAGACATTTGCAAACTTTTTATTTAAAATTTTTATTATTTTTTGCCATTTCTCAAAAATCAGAGTTGTTTGAGCTACAACACAAGCACTAATATCTCTATATTCTAACAATTCTGCATCTTCTTCACTTCCAATTATAATTGCTGAATTTTCACACCATCCATTAATACCCTCTACCTCTGGATGTCGCTTATTTCCTACAATCACAATTTGAAAGCCTTCATTATACTTAGCCTCTGTAAGCTCTTGAATCCTCTGTACATACAAGCATGTCGCATCATGTACAGTTATACATTTTTTTTTCAGTATTTCATGTTGCTCTTTTCCAATACCATGTGCCCGTACTACAACCGTTGAACCATCTGGAATTTTGCTGATATCTTCTTCAATAACCATTCCCTTTTGACTTAAGCTTCTATTAACTTGCTTATTATGTATAAGTGGACCAAGTGCAAAAAACCCACCAGTACACTCGTTTGCAACTCTAAACCCTACGTTTACTGCATTTCTTACACCAAAACAAAACCCAGCTATTTTGGCCTGTATGATTTCCATAAGCACCTCCATGATTTATTGTTGATTTAATTACTCAACATAAAGCCTATGTTCCCAAGGAATAGATTTTATCTAAAATTCCTTCACTAATAACTTCCATTTCTTCCTTTGATAGCTTTGTATCTTTATCTAGCTGAATTTTGTATGGCTTCCCAAATATAATTTTGACCTCTGAAAAAATCTTATAGCTTGCCTGTACCCTAACAGGCAATATATACGCCCCTGTCTTTACTGCAAACATA
>QKEK01000100.1 GCA_003251775.1 Clostridia bacterium
TCCCTTGTCCTTAGTATTATGTTAGTGCTTATGGTATTAACAATATTCACAAACCCTATGAGCGAAACAACAATTATGAAACCATAAAAGAAAATGCCTACAACTGCAAAGTCGTTATTTAATGACTTTGCTAATTCACTGATATCAGTATACATATACTCCAGATTTCTTTCTGTCAAGCGGGTCAGGTAGCTGTTAATACTGTCCCTACTTGCACCTTCCACAGCCTTTATATATAAGGTATCTATCTTCTCTTTGCCTGTAATTTCCTTAATAACTCCTTCAGTACAAAATACAGTTATTCCCCCTTTTTCGGCACGCTGAGCTATACCATTTTCCTTATCTACTTTTATAATCTTTTCAACCTTAAATTTGAAGCTTTCTTGTAATTCACCTTCTACTGATGGCAAGCTAATTTCTATAGAATCCCCTTCCTTGAACTCCGTTACATTGGTTGTTATCCTTCTTTTATTCAAATTGTCATAAAGTGCACCCTCCTGAACGACTAACACACTTCGTTCTCTGTTCATTTTATCAAAGTCAATGTCATAGCTACGGCTATCCAACAACTCAATTGCTTCATCACCATACGAAACTAGCTTGGAATTGACTAGTGCAACTGGTGTATTACCCTGCTTAGCCTTCTCTATTTCTGCTTGACTAATATAATCCAATTCCATAAATCTTTTGTTCAGCTTGTCAACTGGTGCGTTCACAATTATACCTAGATTTCTTTCCTTAAAGACTGTCTTTACCCCATCAAGCTGCTTGATTTCCTCATAAACAGACTCCTCGATACCGGCCTTGATAGAATTAACATTTTCAACTATATAGTCGACAGGTACTTTGTCAGGAACAATGTTAATTTTGTATAAAAAGCTGACCATGCTTCCAAAAACAATATATAATACTATACTTATTACAAGAGAGAATACAGTGACCCTGAAGCGTTTTTTCTGTCTAGAGTTATTTTTTGCTGCCATTAAACCTTCAAATCCAAAAATATAGCTTAAAAGCCTTCCCTTTCTTTTGTTAAGCTTTCGCTCTATTTTATAAAAGTCGCTCTTTCTTGCTGCCTCTATCGGAGTAATCCTACCAGCCTTTCTTGCAGGTCCATAGGCAGATAAAAACACTGTTACACCTCCCAGCAATACGCTTAATATAATAACTGGTGGGTAAATGACAACCTGTATTGTCTTAAAGAAAACCAGATTATTACTCAAATTTCTTACCACGTAAAACACGATATTCATTGCAAAGATACCGCCAAGCACCCCAACAGGAATACCGATTGCTCCTAGAAGCCATGCCTCTCTTAGAACAAGACTACGTATCTGCTTTGGCGTAGCACCAATACACCTTAAAAGCCCATACTGAGTTACTCGCTCCATTACTGATATGTTAAATGAATTATATATTACCGCTACTGTACAGATAATAATAATGGCTACCATGAAAATAGAAAACCCATATATGGTTTTATTTAGTGGGTCAGACATACCTTCAGCAGACAATCTAAGTAAGCTATCGTTATACTCAAACTCTCCATTAACACCTGTGTCCTTGGTAATTCCATTTGCCTTATCAAGTGCACCCTTAGTGTTCTCTAAGGTTATGTGTATACGACATTTATCGTCTGGCTTCAAGGTAGTAACATCAAGATATGTTATCCCAACACCTCTGAAATTATAGTTTGATGTAAACCCAGTATCTATTAAGCCTACAATTTTATATTGTGCTTCTCCTGTTTGACTAAAGGCTTCGTTAGACTTCTTCTTTCCATCGGTAGTTTGGTTTGCTTCGGATTGGTTAATTATTTCTCTCTCTCCTGTAATTAAGCTAATTGTGTCTCCAATTTCTGGTTTATCAGGTAATACTCCTAGCATCCACTCCTCTAAAATTATTTCTCCTTTGTTTTGAGGTAGCCGACCCTCCTTAAGATTTACAGGTAGCATTTTAATTGCACGCTGGTCATATTCATATATATGTACCAGATAATGCTCAGTAGCTTCTATATTAGCATCCTTAATCCTCTGGCTTACATCTGCAAGAAGTCCATAATTGCCGTCAACAGATACACACATATCCTTGACCTCTACATGCTTAGAAATAACATCAGCATATTTATAATCTGAATTTATCCATCCTGCATGATAATTACCACTTTTATCAATCTCATGCTGAACAAAAACCTGTCTTAAGCTGATAGCTATAATCCCAGTACCTGTTATTAAAGCCATTGACATAATAACTCCTAATAGTGTCAATAGAACACGCTTCATTTTGCAGGACATGTGCTTATTGGTAATCTGAAGGTAGCTATTCATCCCTTAGTCACCTCATCTTTCACAATCTGCCCATCCTCTATTGTAATAATCCTGTCTGCTTCACATGCAAGCTCGTTATCATGTGTGATTAGAATTAGGGTTTGACCGTACTTCTTCACAGAGAGCTTTAATAAGTCCATGATTTCTCTACTGTTTTTGCTGTCCAAATTTCCCGTAGGCTCATCAGCCAAAATAATTGAAGGCTTATATATTAAGGCACGCCCAATAGCAACCCTTTGCTGCTGACCACCTGAAAGCTGTGAGGGAAGATGATTTCTTCGTTCTGACAAGCCCATAAGCTCAATAAGCTCATTAAAGTATGTTTCATCAACAGGCTTTCTATCCATTAAAAGAGGTAACCTTATGTTTTCCTCCGCAGTTAAAACAGGTAATAGATTATAGAATTGAAATATGAAGCCAATCTTCCTTCGCCTATATATAGCAAGCTTATTCTCCTTCAGATTATAAATATCATCTCCTTCAATAAACACCTTACCTGCTGTAGGTCTGTCAACACCCCCCAAAAGATGTAGGAGGGTACTCTTTCCTGAGCCACTTTGCCCTACTATGGCTACAAATTCGCCTTTTTCAATAGACATATTTACATCCTTTAAAGCATCTACCCTTGTTTCATTAGTGCCATAGCTTTTATTCAAATTATAGGTTTTAATAGTCTGCATAATAATCCTCCGTTAACATAATTTTTAGGATTATTTAATCAATATTCAAGCTTTCAATAAACATTAGATTTGATAGAAGCTCTAATGAAGTTCGTTAAATCGCCAAGACGAAATGTCTTAGAAACCGCTTACAGGGGTTATTTGTGCAAAATGCATGGTAGAGTTAATATGTAAGCGTTTTTAAACTTCAGATTTGATAAAAATAATCCGATGATAGTTGTTTGCACAGCAACCATCAGTGTAATTTACTTCACTATATACGATTATACCTTCCTATTCTTACTCCTTGCTTACAGAAAGCCATTTTTCTATCTTACAGTTTTGTAAGCTGAATGATTATTAATTATAAGCTTTTTGGAATGTTACATATTTATACAAAATCGCAATATACTCTACTTATGAAAGGTGATTGTGAAGCTAGTGCCCTCCCATTGCTTGCTTTTAACCCGTATATCTCCGCCATTACCTTCAATGATAGCTCTTGTTAAAGCTAGTCCTATTCCTATGCTTTGTGGCAAAACTGAGTTTTCACCCTTGTAAAACCTCTTGAATATATGAGGTAGATCCTTTCTTGATATTCCTTCTCCATTATCTTTAATGATTACTTTGGAGAATAATGGTGTTTCTTGTAGCTTTATCTCAATTAACCCCTTCTCACTCGTGTGCTCTATGCAGTTTTTTAATATATTAATAAACGCTTCTGTTAACCATTCCTTGTCTATAACAGCACATATATTGCTTTCATTTTCTGGTATAATTCTTACCTCTATTTGCTTTTCCTTAATTTTGTACTTTAAAAGCTCTATAGTATTCTTAACTGGGATGATTATGGGGAGTCTTTTCCTGTTAAACTCAATAGCACCTGCCTCAAGCCTTGCCATCTTTAGAAGGCTTATTACTAGCCACTCCATCCTTTCTAGCTGTTTTTTGCTTTCATAAATAAAGCTTGTCGTTTTATCACCGTTTTCTTCATTGTTGCTATATTTATTCTTTTCATTCAACATTAGCTCATTAAACAGAATGAGTGAAGATAGTGGGGTTTTTATTTGATGTGAAATATCTGAAATTATGTTCTTAAGATTAAGCTTTTCGGTTTTTAAGCTCTCTAAAGTATACTCAAGCTTTCTTACCATCTGATTAAACCTGCTTCCCAGTAACGCAAGCTCTCCCTCCCCAGCTTCATCTAAGCGTATATCAAAGCTATCACTCAACACCCTCTCAGAGGCAGTTACTATATTTGCTACCTTCTTATAAAGCTGTGAGTAACCCATACATACAATGAGTACTACTAATAATATACTGCCAAAAAACAATACTGCCAATTTAATACTGTGTGACGCTAGTACCCTTCGGAAAGCACCTTGATAGCTGATTGAAAGATCAGACTTATACCCATATTGGTTTAATAGCTTTGTACCTATTTCATAGTCCTGTTGAGTACCACCTTTGGTTATAATATCTGCAAATTTGCTTGTAAGCTCATCATTTGTAGTCTCTTTAAAGTCAATGACATTACTTTCCTGTAGCATAGTGAGCCTACCAACAAGCGATATATTTTGTTCTATTATCTCCTTGTTAATGCTATTAATAAGCCTATTTTCAAATAAAAAAAATATTAATACAAAGCAAAGCTGTATTAATACTAATATTGTCAGAGTAGCTTTTAGCTCAGGATTTCTAAACAACGTAAGCTTTGGAGCTATTCCTTTTTCCATATATATCCCATCCCTCTCTGTGTTACAATGTATTTAGGAGAATTAACATCATCCTCTATCTTTTCCCTCAATCTTCTTATGTAGACTGATAGGGTATTATCGTCAACAAATTCACCGTCTATGTCCCAAAGTGCATCAAGTAAAGAATTTCTTGTCATAACCCTTCCAGCATTTTTTACTAATGCGAGTAGCAGCTTATACTCTGTAACAGACAAAAATATCTCCTGACCATTCTTTTTGACTCTGGCAGAGTCTATATTTAGTTCAATTTCTCCCGCTTTAATTACGCTGTATTTGCCCGCATACAATGAGTCTATGTCTTGGCTCTTGTTTTTTTCCATATCATAGTCGCACAGGCTTTGCTTTTCTTCACTTTCTGAGTTATTGTAGCTATTCCCGCCTTGCATAACCATTGCATATCTTCTGAATATAGCATTTATCCTTGATACTAGCTCACGAATTCTAAAGGGCTTTGTTATATAATCATCTCCACCCATATCAAGACCCATAACAATATTAACCTCTTCATCACAGGCTGTTAGAAATATTATTGGTATACTACTTCCATTTTCCCGAAGTTCTTTACATAAGCTGTAACCACTCGAATCAGGTAGCATTACATCAAGAAGCATTAATTCAAAGCTCTCCTTTTTGAGTATGTCCTTTGCCTTTTGTAATGTACCAGCTACCATTACCTCAAAGCCCTCATTTTTTAATGCGAATTCGGTCGCTAATGCTAAGCCACTATCATCCTCAACTAATAAAATTTTTTGCTTTCTACACTCCATTTCACACCTACTAAGCACATTTTCACAACAAGAACCTTGTTACTTGCACAAAATAAACCCTATATTGTCGACGCTACCAAAGATAGCGTCAACATTTCTAGAGCCTTGTTATTATCATAATATCTTATATTACCATATTTAAAATACTGGAACAACTTAACTGAGTATATTTTATTGTTGTATATTTATACGCTATTTTGCGTTGTTTTGAATAAATTTACGAAAATACTGCATATCTAAGTTAGCAACCCCCATTTCAAATGGGGGTTTAATTTTAGCCCCTCCAGGGCATTTTACTTGTTACGCCTAAAGGCGGGTTTCACAATACCATTTCTACTGGTAGCCTCTTAAAAGAGGCCCGTTCCTAATTCCTACTTACCCAACTTGTCATTTTCTTCTTGTTCTCGTATATATTTTAATATAGTTTCTTCATTTACATTTCCTACTGTAGCAACATAATACCCTCGTGCCCAAAAATGTCTATCACCCCACTTTTGTCTATATTCAGGATGCCTGTCAAAAATCATTAATGCACTTTTGCCTTTTAAATATGCCATCACTTCCGACACACTAAATTTAGGTGGTATCCCCAAATACATATGTATATGATTCTTGCAAACTTTCCCTTCTATTAGTGTAACCTGTTTCATCTCACATAATTTTTTCATAATATCATAGGAGTTTCTTTACTCCAAGCAAAACTACTGCTTATTCTATTCGCCCCATCTCAGATGGGGGGTTAATATACTGTTTCACTTATCAGCACCATATGCCCTTCTATATATTTCTTCTAACTCTCTAACAAGTGGCATTCTTGGATTGGCAGTAGTACATTGATCTTCAAATGCTCTCTCAGCTAATGCTTCAATTTTATTCATATATAACTCCTTATCAATATTACATTCTGCAACTCTTGAAGGCATATTTAATCTGTTTAATAAATCCTTTATAGCTTTAATTAAACTCTTGACCCCTTCTTCTATTGTTTTTGAAGGTAGGTTTAGCATTTTTGCTATTTGTGTATATTTTTCATCAGCAATATATTTTGAGTATTTGGGGAAAGCAGTAAACTTTGTTGGTTTTTGTGCATTATACTCTATTACATATGGTAAAAGAATTGCATTAGCTCTTCCATGTGGTATATGGAATTCCCCACCGAGCTTGTG
>QKEK01000267.1 GCA_003251775.1 Clostridia bacterium
GAATTCTTCTTAGAGCCTCTTGTTAAATACTTTGAGGAAAGCCTAAAGCTAAGATAATAGAATTGAATTGAGGCTAAGATATAGAGTTGACTTAAAGCTAAGGTAATAGAGTTGACTTAAAACAGATAAGAAGAGACCTGTAATATTACAACAATAATTTTCATTGTTATATATTTTGTTTAGTGTATAATTTATATTATGATTTTACTGAAACAAGTTATTTTCAATGATTTACATGCAGTGGAAACATATTAACTGCACCATGTATGAGGCACAAATAACCACAGTAAGCGGTTTGTAAGACATTTTGACTTGGCGATTTTTAAAACTTAAATGATTTTTTGACAAATCGGAAGTTTTAAAAACGCTTACATATTAAAGTTTAGAATGCTACTTGTACAGGGCATTATTGGGGGAATTTATTATGACACAGAATACTTATTTAGATAGCTTTAGGAAAACGTTCGAGATAAGCACAGAGAAAATGCTGGAAATTGCATATGGCTTTAGGCAGGCAATGGAAGCTGGACTGCAAGGGCAGGAAAGTCCTCTTAAAATGCTACCATCATTTATTGAAAGACCATCAGGTAATGAGGAAGGGGTTTTCTATACCGTAGATATGGGTGGCACTAATGTTAGAAGTACAAAATTTAAGCTGTCAAACAGGGGTTTTGAAAGGCTGGGAGAGGTGAAAAGCAGGCTTAAAGACCCTGATGGCAATTATGATTATACAAATGAAAATACCTCAGCAGAAATGCTATTTGACTTCTTTGCAAAAAACACTGAAAAGCTTATACAACAGGGTGAGCAGCAAGCAAGCCTTGGAGAAGGTCCTAAGCTTGGGCATACATTTTCTTTTCCTAGTAGACAGGTGGGTATAAATGAGGCTTATTTAATTGAATGGACTAAGGAAATTAAGGTAGCTGGAGTGGTAGGAAATAATCCCAATAAGCTTTTGAAAGAGGCACTACAAAGACATAATATAGATATTGAGCCAGTTGCTATTCTGAATGATACCGTTGGTACACTCTTAGTTGCACAGTACACACATGAGAATGCAGATATAGGTGTGATTATGGGTACGGGTTATAATTCATGCTATCTTGAAGGAAAGCATCCTCTTACAGGCAAAGAGATGATTGTAAATATGGAGGCAGGAAATTTCAACATAAAGCTTCCGTTAACAAAATACGACATTGAAATTGATAAAAGAAGTGTAATTCCAGGGGCACAATTACTAGAGAAAATGGTAAGTGGATATTATATTGGCGAGATTGCAACGCTGATTATTGAGGATTTCTATGCAAACAAGGCTATATTTGATGATACAGATAGCATGAATAAATTCAGAAGTAAAAAAATAGAAATAGATTCCTTAGATGTAGAAAACTACATTCTTTATCCTGAGAGGACTACCCACGTATTAGGGTGTTCATTAGATGACGCTATGAAACTAAAGGATATATCAAAAAGCATTGTATTAAGAACTGCTAGGCTGGTTGTAGCAACACTGTTTGGCACACTTCTTCACATTGAGGATAACGAAATAAAAAATGAGCATGTAATAGCGGTAGATGGAACAATATTTGAGAAAATGCCAAATGTACCTGAGTTGATGCAACAGGCAATGGATGAATTAACTCGAAGCCCAAATAAAATAGTCTTTAAGCTTGTTAAGGATGGATCTGGACTTGGTGCGGCAATAGCAGCGGCGGTTGCTGAAGCAAAATCATATTAGCAAGCACCGTCAAGAAAATTAAGCCATAAATTGATATCCTTTATATAGGAGGTGAGAACATGGAGCGATGGGAAGTAATAAATGCTGTACAGCGGATGCAGGACTATATTAATGAAAACATTAATTCACCAATAACACTTAGTGACCTCGCAAAGGCGGCAGGGTATTCACAATGGCATTCAGCTAGAATTTTCAAAGAGCTTACCGGTAAGTCGCCATTTGATTATTTAAGAGCCTTGAGATTGAGTAAGGCTGCATTAATGCTCAGGGATGAGAAGACAAAGGTTATTGATGTTGCTTTTGATTTCGTTTTTGATTCCCATGAAGGCTTTACTAGAGCCTTCAACAGACAATTTGGAGTATCGCCTAAAAGGTATAGCGAGAGTCCCAAGCCTATAAAGCTTTTTATGCCTCATCGTATTCGTGATTTTTACCTTACAATGCAAAAAGGAGAGATTGATATGTCTGAGAAAAAAAGCACAAAAACTGTTTTTGTACAGGTAGTAGAAAGACCATTAAGAAAACTGATTCTAAAGAGAGGGATTAAAGCCACGCACTATTTTGAGTATTGCGAAGAGGTTGGCTGTGACGTCTGGGGAATGCTTTCAAGTATCAAGGAAGCAATGTATGAACCCGCAGGGATGTGGCTACCAAAGAATATGATAAAGACAGGAACCTCACAATATGTTCAAGGTGTAGAGGTACCGATTGATTATGTAGGGGAGATTCCAGAAGGATATGAGATTATAGAGCTTCAGCCTTGTAAAATGATGGTTTTTCAAGGGGAGCCATACGAGGATGAAAGGTTTGAAGAATCGATTGAAGAATTATGGGATGTGATGAAAAAATATAACCCGCAGATTTATGGCTTTGAGTGGGCGGAAGATGATGCTCCAAGATTTCAGCTTGAACCACAAGGATATAGAGGATACATTGAAGCCAGACCTGTAAGACAATTAAACAGATAATAGGATATTGCAGGAACATTACAGCTTCTAGTTGTTAATTGCCCTAAAAGGCTTAGTGTGGTTCGTATGTCTGACCTTTAGGGAGTTTACGAACACCACTTGCTTTTTAGGGCAATTTGCAATTTAGAAGCTGTAGACTTATTGGTTTATGTAGCAAGGCTTCAGCTTTATTAGAAAAGTTGAAGTCTGAATAGTTACGCTTATACCCAGCATCTATTAGAAATACTAAATGCTTAGCTATATTTTTGTATTAAAACATGCTGCAAAATTATTGTATATGAAAAAATGGGAAAACTCAAAAAAACCTTAATTTGACTAATAATAACTGCTATGCTATACTTCAAAGAGTAGTATGTAAAAATAAGGTGGGGGGCAAGTATGGATAAAGCAAAATATGATACTGTATTACACCATAGCAATTATTATAATAAGAGTGTAAAAGGCTATAGGGGGGTTCCTATGATAATTGTAGCTTTGTTATTAGCAGGTGTTGTTGCTTATGATAAAACAGCTGGATTAGGGTTTAACACCCTAGATTATGTTTTGTTAGGTGTTCTGTTTTTGAGTTGTCTTATTGGCTATATTAAAGGGATTATTATAACACTATTTAATGTAATCGGCTATGTTGCTGGAGTTGTTCTGGCAAAAATTCTTTCACCATCAGTAGCAAATATTCTAATAGAAAAGACAGGTATAGACAAAAAGATAAATGATATTGTACTTAATCAGTTTAAGGGCATGAATATACCAGCCTTTAATTCACAAGATGCCCTAAACGCAGCTAAGATGGCAGAAGTAGATATTTCAGGAGCAGATATGACCAGCTTTAGTGATATAAACTCAGTAACCTCTCAATTTCCTGAAGCAAAACAGGTATTTGAGGCTAACCCAATGTTTGGTAATATGTTTGAACAATATGGGGACATGATGGGCGGTGCAAAGGAGCAGTTTACGGGAGCTACACTAAGCTTTGTGGAGGCTGCTGTGTACATAATTATGCTGGTTTTATCAGCTATAGCAGTATTTATAGTTGTTAAACTAATAGTAGCAATATTTGGCAGGATAATAAATGCAATCGCAAACTCTAATTCAGTGCTAACCTCACTTAACAAATGGGGAGGCGTAGTATTGGGGTTGTTCTCTGGAGTGCTATTACTATATGTAGCTATAAACTTCATTTTCCCTGCTTTGTCTGCATTTTCAGTGGCAATTCCGCTGTTGGATGAGATTAATAACTCAGCTATATGTGGTATGTTTAATTGAATACTCTGTTAAATATAGAGCTTGTTAATTGAATATTATTCCAAATATAGAGTTTACTGAAATAAGTTCTTAATAGAAAAATAATAATGTAACATAAATGAAAAGCCATTTACATAAATAGATGGCTTTTTTTTTCCGATATATTAATCAGTATTATATTTGAATGGCGGGAGAGAATGTCAGAATTACATAAGAAAAAATATGAAAATAAAAGAATAGCTAATAAAAGAATAGCTAATAGAAGAATAGCTAATAGAAGGAATTTACCTGAGATTAGTAAAACGCTTCAAAGCAGATTCATGCTATATAGAGCTATATGCTTGTGCATAGCGTTTGCTTTAATATCCTCGACATATTTATTCTTAGTGAAGGCAGAGACTCTAAATGAGATCCCTGAGCTTTCTTTATCCGGAACCAATCAGTTTAACAGTATCCTGAATAACATTATGTATACCGATGTAGTAAATAGTAATACTTGGGCTAAGCCTGCTATTTTAGAGGTTGGAGCACTTGAGTTTATGAAGGGCTATGAGGTTTCTGGGAAAAGAGTTTTTGGTATTGGAAAGAACTTTACATACGAACAGGCTTTAGCCTTGCTTTATAATTCCGTTGGAAGAGAGGCTGAGGCACAGCTAGCGGCTGAAGCTCTGGAGCAACAGCGGATGCAGAGTGATAAAAACACATTAGCTACAAAAATGTGGTCTGATGGATATATACAGCTTGCCTTAAATGATGGAATAATTACTCAAAAGGAGTATGATGATGCTTTCAAGGCTGACCAGCTCTCACTTAAGCCAGAGGATTACCACCGTAATGCTTCAGTTACAAGAGAGGATATGGCATATTACGCTGTAAAAATTCTTAATTTACAGCCTCAGTATGGTCAGACAGAGATTTTTAATAGCTACAAGGACTGGTATAAGGCTACACCGCTAAGGGTTCCATATATCGAGACTGCTTTGAAGGAAAACATAATGAATGGAACAGATAATGGAGTATTTGACCCATTGGGGAAAATAACAAGAGAGCAAGCGGCTCAGATGATTAAAAACGCAGAGAATCAAATATTCAGCACCCTAGGATACAAGAAGAATATAGGTAGTGTAGAAAAAATAGAGAAAAATAATACCTATTTGCTAGGCGAGGAGATAGAATCAAGTGTTGTTAACATCAGAAATAACAACGGTAAGCTTCATCAAATGCTTTTAACAGCCCTAAAATCAAGCTCACCCATATACACTAATGAAATATCAAAGACTGATATTGCTCAAAGGCTAAGTGATGTAATTGTATTTAAAAATGGTAGTCTTAGTACTGCTAAAAGCTTGAAGGCTAATGATAAGCTTGAGTATATTACAAACGGAGATAATCAGGTATTATTCGTTAATGTAATTGCAGGCGGTAAAAATGAAAAATATATTATCGGAAAGATTTTAAACAATGATACAGCAAATAATATAGTAAATATATTTGAGTTTGCTGAATTACAATCCCCTGATGCTAAAAGCTATGAGGATAGCATTGTTTATGACTATACTAAGGGTGATACAGGCAATAACTATTTAATAAGTGAGAATGCAAATGTTGTATTGCTAGACAAACGGTATGCAGAAAATAAAGATATTTTAAGGGATATGGATGTAATTCTAACTATTTCAGATAATGTGATTACTGGGGTTAAACAGGTAGACTATGCCTATATGAAGGAAAAGGGTAATGTTGTGGGGATAGTTCAGGAGAACAATCCTGAGCTAGGCTATATCACATTGTATTTTGAGAATGGTTCTGGAGTATCTCCTGTTAATAAATCAAGATTGATATATCTGAGAACCTTTAATTACAGCAATCCAGATGCAATTGAGGTGCTAAAGAACCATCGTGAGGTCAACATTGATGATATTGAAGAGGGAGATACTGCTTTTATTAAGCTTGATGAAGATGGTTATATAAAGAGCCTTAGTGCATCAGATAATTATTATCCAAGGTACGCAACTGTAAAGAAGAAGGCTCAGAGCTTTATTACGGTTCAATATAGCGATGGAACATATCAGAATTTAGAGGTCAACAGTAGTATACCCGTGTTTAAGGGTAATGCTATATCCACGTATAAGGACATCTATGAGGGTGACAGAGTAAAGCTATTAGTTAATCAAACCCTATCAGGGATAGAGGTTAAGAAAATTACTATAGAAAAAGGAAATCACTTGGTTAACGGAATTTATAAGGCTGAAATATCTTATTTAGATGAGATTTCTGATAAGTTAGTTTTGTTGAATAAGCAGGAATTAAAATATGGCAAATGGCAGCCATCAGAGCAAAAAGGGGTAAGCTCCATTGGATTTTTAGAAAATTATAAATATGAAATACCTGAAGGAATAAAAGGAAAGGCGTATTTTGCAGTAGAAAATGATTATTCTGGAAAAGAGAAAATAGCTAAGCTGGCTTTTATACCTAACAATGAATATGAATACATTTATGATGATTATATAGGAAGATCTTATCCTGCATCCTCGTATTTTGAGCTTCAGCAGGAAGGCAATGAGATAAGCTATGTACCAGAATCCATAATAGTAATGAATGACAGATTGGTTGAGTCTGGTAGTGTACAGCAAGGAGATAGTGCATTGGTTGTTGCTACTAGGAATCCTTATAGTGAGGAATTTAAGGCTGGGGTAATCATGATTGAGGATATTCTGCCAAAGCTACAGCTAGATATATACAGGGGAAGAATTCAAGAAATTAATGATGGATATGACTTTACTGTTGGCTCGTTTTCTCAGCTGCTTGACTTGAATTGGTCATATGCTAATACGCCAAAAACCTTTAATATCTCAACAGAAACATTAATACTTGACGAGAGTGGTATAGTTAATAACAGGGATTTTGTAAGTGCTTCGGATGCGTTTGTCAAAAACTCTGTTTATGTAGTTGCAGATGGAGTAAATGCGATTCTAGTTAGTCGAGCACCGTATGGTGAATTTAGCTTCAGTGGAGAGATTAGCACAATATCGGGTCTTACAAAGGATTCGTATGGGGAAATTTTAACACAGCCTGAAAGTATGGCTATTAAAAATGCAAGATATTATAATGCAGATACCTATATGTGGGAACAGGTAAATAACCTTGATATTGGTATACGCAAGGATAGCATTATTTTGAGGAACGGAGAGCTGATTAAGCCCTCTCAATTGGAAAAGGGTCAGAAGATTAGTATACTCAAAAAGGATGAGGAGCTGACAGGAGACGCCTATATAATAATAGTTGAGTAGGGTACAGTAAGAAGCTAGTAATGAGCATTAAGAATTAAGAATTAAGAATTAAGAATACTACAGCTCTAACTAAACAACGAAAAAGCTTTGATAGAGGGGGCAAGGTTGAAAGAAAATGACCAATTAAAATGATTAAAACAGAGAAGGCATAAAATATGATTTTCTTTCAAGCCAGATTTGTGCCTAAAAAAGGAATGAACATAAGGTTGAAAGAAAATAACCAATTAGAATGATTAAATCAGAGAGGGTATAGATTTATGATTTTCTTTCAACCCAGATTTGTGCCTGAAGAGAGGAATGGATATAATGATGAAGATAATTCTATCTGCAAAAGAGAAGGCTTTGATTATTTTTTTGGTGATACTACAGGTGGTGCTCACAGTTAGCTGCCTTTCATACGAAGGCGATAATGGATATGATGGTGGCTCTGCGATTGAGGATGAGTTTAAAGCGGGTGAATATAAATATAGAGAGGTGTGCTTTATAACAGGAGAGCCAGTAGTCTTTGAAGGAACCTTGACTATAAAAAAGACAGTTAAATCCGACTATATTTCTGCGACATATAATTATAATCTTGCCAACATAGAAAGGGATGCTACACTTGTCAGGGTTTTAGTCTATAATACTAAGCTTGAGGAGAAGGATTTCGGTCAAGCAATCGAAAATACATACTTTACAAAAAAGCCTACGGAAGTAATAAAGATTAATGGAAACATATACCAACTAACTGATTATACCTTTACCCGCTCTAAGGTTAAGGATAAACAGCCAGCTATTGACTTTTATGCAGGTGAGACCTATGGGAAAAAGATATACAAGGTAGGAACAGGAGGCGATGGCGGGAGAATAACCGTTGAGCTGACAGGAAAAAACTACGGCTATGACCAGGCATGGGGAAACGCATGGGTAAATACTACCAATATATTGATACAGACAGAGAATGGGACAGATAGTACCGCTGATGCTTGGGGTGGCACAGCTGTAGTGAATGTTTCTTCTAATAAAACGAGAGAGCATAAATACATAAAGAATGATCCATTCCAGATTAGCTTTGAGGGAGGATATATAGAAACAGAGAAGGATTATAGCATACTAGAATACACTGCAAAGCTACCTTTGTTTGATTCAAAGGGTATATCAACAGATAAGATGACAGAGTATCACAAAGTAATGGAGATGGAGGCTTCTCCAAGCCAGAAAAGGCTTGTAGTACCTGATTTAACCCATTTAAGAGGACATTGGGCAGAAAATGAGATTAAAATACTTCATAGCTTGGAGATTTTTGAAGGCAGTGGTAGTAGCTTTGACCCAAATCGCTATATGACAAGGGCGGAGCTTGCGACTGCTTTTGTTAAGGCGGCAAAAACAGTTCCTGTTGACCCTTCATTAGCACCAAAGCGAGCAACGACAGCATCAAGGCGTACTACAGTGGTTGAGACTTCACCCTATATAGATGTTGAGGTTGAGGATAAGTATTACAAAAGTATAAAAGAGGCATTGGACAGAAAAATCATGTTTGGCACTGGCTCGGGGTATTTTGAGCCTAATAAGCGAATAACAATGGCTGAGGTAGTAGCTGTTATGATAAGGGCATTAGGACTTGAATCATTAGCCCCAAATCCCACCGCAGTAACGACATTTAAGGATAATGATGAGATCCCCTCATATTTTAGAAGCTATGTTAGTGCTGCTCAGAGGATTGGGCTGATACATGGTGACGAGAAGGGTTATTTCAAGCCTAATAGTAGTATAACCTATGAACGTGCTGCAATGCTTATATATAACTTTATTGAGTATATGGGTAAGGATATCAGAGAGGATTATAGGGAAAGAGTGTTAGATTATTAATTACTTGTTTTTGCTGTTAGTTTATGAATAAAAAGGGTAAAAGTAAATATATAAGCGTTAAAAAAGCTTCTGATTTGATAAAGAATTTATAAAAGCTTTTTTAATCGCTTAACGGAATGGCTTGAAAACCGCTTGCAGTGGTTATTTGTGCCAAATGCATGGGTGAGTTAGAATATAAGCGTTAAAAAAGCTTCCGATTTGATAGAGATTCTAATGAAGTTCAAAGGTAGAGGTGGGTAATTTGAGAATACTTGTTGTTGATGATGAGAAGCTCAATCTGGTTATTGCATCAGATTTAATACAAAAGGTTTTTAATAACAAAGAGGTCTTT